>JAEVZE010000159.1 GCA_023392395.1 Bacillota bacterium | reverse complement strand
CCCTCGTCGTCCACGTTGAGCACGGGCTTGATGGACAGCATCGTACCCAAGAACGCCGCCGCGCCCGACACGCGCCCGCCACGCTTGAGGAAGTTCAGATCATCCACGGTGAACCAGTGGTGGATTTTCATCTTCGTCTCCTCGACGAAGGCGGCCGCTTCCTCGATCGTCGCGCCCGATTCCACCTTCTCCACCGCCAGGTACACCATCAGTCCCTCGCCCAGCGACGCGCACAGCGTGTCGATCACGACCACCTTGCGCTCCGGAAACTCCTCGGACAGGATATCTTTGGCCACCATGCCGCTCTCGCAGGTGCCGCTGAGGCCCGACGAGAATGCGAGGTACAAAATGTCCTGCCCCGCTTCCAGGTAGGGCCGCATCATCTCCACGACCTTCTCGGCGCTGGCTTGGGCGGATTTGGCGTTCGCACCCCCGCGCAGGCGCTGATAGAACAGCGTGGGATCGATGCAGCCGGGGGCGGACGGGTCGGCCGCGAGCGTATAGTCCGCGCCGTCGATCATCACGCTCAGCGGGATGACCTCAAGACCATGGGCATTCACGTATTCGAGCGGCAGATCGCTCATCACGTCTGTAAACAGCTTATACACCGAAACCCTCCTTCAATTCCAGCCGAGGCGGATTTTATTCATTATACCATCGATGTTCGATTGGCACAAGCGCGGCTTTTGGTGTAACAACCGTCGCCAACCGTTCAATCATTCCCGGCGACCCGCGCGTCGGGAATGAGTTTGTTCAACCAGTTCGAAAACTGGTTGAACAAACAATACCTTAAGTCAGTGAGCCGCCCGGAAATTCCTCGAAATTTCAGGCTCACGCAGGCTTTTCTCTTTGCGTTGAAAAACCATCGTGGTTTTTCAACGCTCAGTTTATAACGGGAATGTGGTTGACATTCAGAAAACCTTGGGGAATAATGGAGCCCGTGAGGTGCGTGGCATGCGTTCGAGGGAACTGGTGGACTGGATTCACAGCGCGCGGCGCTTTGGCGAGAAAAAGGGCTTGTCCAACATGGAAAGGCTTCTTGCCGCGCTGGGCAACCCCGAACGGATGATCCAATGCGTGCACGTGGCCGGCACCAACGCCAAGGGCTCGGTGTGCGCGCTGATCGAGGCGGCGCTTCGCGCCTCGGGCTACGCTACGGGGCTGTACACGTCCCCCTTTCTGATCGAATACCTGGAGCGCATCCGCGTAAGCGGTGCGCCGGTGGACGACAAGCTTTTTGAGCGCGCGGGCAACCGCGTGCGCGAGGCGGCGCTTTCCATGCCAGATCTCACGCCCACGGCGTTCGAGCTGGGCACGGCGACCGCCTACCTTGTTTTCGCTGAGAGCAAGGTGGACATCGCGGTGATCGAGACCGGCATCGGCGGGCGGCTGGACCCCACGAACGTGATCGTGCCGGAGGTCAGCGTCATCGCCAACATCGGCCTGGACCACATGGATCAGCTGGGCGCGACCATCGAGGAGATCGCGGGCGAAAAGGCGGGCATCATCAAGTCCGGCCGCCCGGTGGCGCTCTATCCGCAGAAGGATCTAACCGCAACCCGGGTGATCGGGGACGTCTGCTGGGAAAAAGGCGCAAAGCTCTTGCGGGCGGAGACCCTTCCGCTGACATTATTGGATGTGACCGCCCGCGGCGCGCGCTTCCAGTGCGATGCTCCGTGCCTTGGCACGGTCGAGGCCGAAATCCGCCTGGCGGGGCGGCTTCAGATCGAAAACGCCCATCTGGCGCTGGCGGCGCTGGAACTTCTTTGCGGACGGGGCTGGGCGCTGGAGCCGGAAAAAATCGCGGCGGGCTTTGCCGCCGCCCGCTGGCCGGGGCGGCTGGACTGGGCGAACGACAGACTGCTGCTGGACGGGGCGCACAACCCGCAAGCTGCCCGCGCGCTTCGGGAATACCTCGAAGAATTTCTGCCGGGCAGGCGAATCGTGCTGCTCACCGCCATGATGCGGGACAAGCAACCCGAGGCCTGCGCGTCCATCCTGGCTTCTTGCGCCGCGTCCATCGTGACCACCCAGGTGGAGGGCCCTCGGGCGCTGCCCGCCGGAGAACTGGCGGATGTCTACCGCGCCCGCGGCGTCCGCGCGGAGGCACATCCGGAGCCGGGCGAAGCGCTCGCGGCCGCGCGGGCCGCGGCGGAGCCGGACGGCGTTGTCGTCGCCTGCGGCTCGCTATACCTGGTAGGAGAATTGATGAAGCTGACCGGCATACGGGCATAGAGAACGTGCCGGGGCAAAATATAGGGAGGAATGCGCATGATCCGTCACATCGTCCTATTCAAGATCAAATCGGAGTTCCACTCGGAGATCCCGTCGATCGTCAAAGGTTTCTATTCGATGGTCGGCAAGGTGGACGGCCTCGTCAGCCTGGAGGCGGGGGCGGACTTCCTGGGCACCGCGCGCAGCTACGACGTGGCGCTGATCACGGTCTTCCGGGACCGCGCGTCCTTTGACGCCTATCAGGACCACCCGGCGCACCTGCCGGTCAAGAAGCGGATGCACGAGGTGCGGGAGGCGTCCGTCGCCTGCGACTATCTGATCGAGGAGAATTGACCATGCTGTACGATGAGAAGACCTGCGAGCAGGCTGCGGTGCTGGAGACCGCCTACCGCATGTGCGCCGCCGCCCGCACCGCACCCAAGGCGCGGGGTATCGACTACATCCAAACGCTGGTCGTGACCGGCGAGGAAAAGGACGCGCTGGCTGTCGAGATGGACCGCCTGGGCGCGGAACTGGGTGCCCCCTCCTTCATCCGGGATGCCAAGAACGTCCGGGACAGCCAGGTGGTGGTGCTGATCGGCACCCGCTTTTCGCAGCGCGGGCTCAACTGCGGCTACTGCGGGTTCCCCACCTGCAAGGCCTGCCAGGACGCCGGGGCCACCTGCGCCTACGACCCGCTGGATCAGGGCATCGCACTGGGCTCCGCGGTGTCCATCGCGGCCGACAGCCGCATCGACAACCGCATCTTCTACTCCGCAGGCCGCGCGGCGCTGAGTTTGAAGTTCATGGACGGAGACGTCAAGCTGATCATGGCGGTGCCGCTGTCCGCCACCCGCAAGTCGGTCTACTTCGACAGGAAATAACTGGGCACCACGCGGGGAGCCGCCGCACGCTCAATTGAGGCGCGCGGCGGCCTCCCGTTCGTTTTCCGACATTCCGGCATGCCAGTGGCGGATTTCTTCTGCCCAGGAAACCATTTGCGCACTCTTGACAGCCTGCCTGTAAAAACATACAATGCAAATAGCTCCCCCCGGCGCTCTTTTCCGGGGGTGGTTTCGTGCCAACGTCCGGTTGAAATTCGCGCGGACCTCACACCACGCGAGGCCGCCGCAACAGCCCGACACGATCAAAAGTTTCGCCAGCTTCACGGATAGGGTTGGCTTCGAGGGGGGAGAACATGAGTCTGATCCCCAATGTGGTGCTGGATTCTTATGCAATCCTGCTGCTTTTGGTGTTGTTTTTCTACGCCGCAAGCGGCCGGTCCCGCAGTTCGCGGCTGCATCGGTTGTACCTGTCCATATTGCTGACCACGGTACTGCTCTTGCTGTTTGACATGATCGCCAGATGCGACGGCTTCGCGCATCCGGCTTTCCCTGCGCTCAACTGGTGGGGCAATTTGTTGTTGTTCCTATTTACGCCGCTCTTGCCCTCTCTCTGGGTTGCGTACGTTTACTGCCAAACCCGCAGTGACCATCTCCTTCCGCGCAGCGCGCTGCTGGCCCTGGTCATCATGAACGCGGTAAACATCTCCTTGGTACTCGCCACGCAGTTTACCGGGTGGTTTTATACCATTGACGCTGCCAACATCTACCACCGCGGCCCGCTGTATCCGTATCATCACTTGATCACGCTGGCGATGCTGGCCTGGGCGTACGTTGTCACAATCCGAAACCGCCACCAAATTGACAGGCGCGTGCTGTTCTCCCTGTTCTTCTTCCCAATTCCTTCACTCTTGGGCAGCATCCTTCAGACGCTGGTGTACAGCTATGCCTACGCGCTGGCCGGGGCGGTACCGGCGCTATTGGTTGTACTGCTCTACTCGCAGGACGACAGCATCTATACCGATTACCTGACGGGCGTGGGCAACCGGAAAAAGCTGGAGGAAGTCCTGAAGGAGAAGGTCGCCAAGTGCTCGGCCAAGCGGACGTTTGCCTTCATCCTGCTGGACATCGACCACTTCAAAAAGATCAATGACACCCTGGGCCACGAGATGGGCGACCGCGTGCTCAAGATCACGGCGGACCTGCTCAAAAAATGCGTCCGCGCCAATGATTATGTGACCCGCTACGGCGGCGACGAGTTCTGCCTGATCCTGGACGTCAGCACCCTGGTAGGTCTGAACCGCGTGGTGGACCGCATTTCAGGCGCGCTGGACGCGTTCAACCAGTCGAACGCGCAGCCATTCAAGCTTTCGTTCAGCATGGGCCGCCAGGTCTACCCCTTCGACGAGCGCCCGACTGCGGAGGCGTTTTTAAAGCGGGTGGATATGCTGATGTACGAGGACAAGCGGGCCAAGACCGCACGCAGCAAGGCAAACGCCGCGCTCTGAGGCCAGAAATACGCCCCCTAAAAAGCCGGCATGGAGGATGAGGTGCGTATGGCGAAGGCCAAGTATGTCCTGACCGCACTTCTGATGCTGATCGCATCCATCCTGCCGGATCTGCTCTTCCCTTCCCCACATCTTCAATGGATGAAAATCGCAGCCCTACTGGCGGCGGTTACTGTGCTTCTTATACTCCCCAAATGGAGATTCCTATGGAAGTTCGCTTTCTTGCTGCTCACAATCAACCTGTCGTTTCTTCTGACCGCCGCGATCCGCACCGCGCCGGGGTGGGCGGCTCTCTTTGCGGGCGCAGGTTTCTTCGCGGACGTGGCGGGCAACGCGTCGGTCAAGGTCGTCGGGATCCTGCCGGTGGCCGCCGCGCTGATCCTGACGACCGGTTCGGTGGGAAAATCCTACCTTGCACCCGGGAATCTCAAGGAGAAGGCATCCGCCATCCGCTGGTTGGGCATCCCCGAGGACGTCATTTCATGGGGGCGGCTCTGCGTGATCTCGGGGGTCTTGATCATGTCCGGCACGGTTCTATTGTCCATCGTCACCGCCACGGGCTTTCGCCTGCCGGGTGGGTTTGGACGCCTCATCGCGAACTTCCCGCTGATTCTTCTGCTCGCCCTGGTCAATTCCTTTTGCGAAGGGCTGGTGTTCCGCAGCGCCGTGATGGCGCCTCTCCGGGACGCCTTCCCAAAGTCCTTCGTCCTTCTGATGCCCACGCTGTTTTTTGGGATCGCCCATTACGAGGGCATCCCAGGCGGCCCGCTGGGCGCGGTGATGAGCGGCGTACTGGGCTGGTACATGGCCCGCGCCATGTACGAGGCCGGCGGCTTCCTGCCCGGCTGGATCATCCACCTAATGCAGGATGTGGCGGTGTTTTCGACACTGGCGCTGCTTTCGTAGTAGGCATCTCTATAAAGAAAACCAAGGATTCAGGCCAGGTTTTTTGCGGCGCGCACACTTCATTGTACCAAAACCCCGTCGTGCCTTCCAATCGTTCCCGGCGCACGGGTCGCCGGGAACGTATTTCGCTCACCAGTGCGCGCACTGGTGAGCGAAATAGTACCGCCTGTCAGCGAGCCGCCCGGAAATCCCGCAGGATTTCAGGCTCACACAGATCTCATTTCGGTAGAAAAGCCGCTTGCGGATTTTCTACGCCAAAAAAATACCACCGGGTTCAGGCCAGGCGTTCCCGCGGCGCGCGCCAACTTCCGTTTATTGCTGCTGCCTTCCGGCCCTGACAAGATTCACGGCATGACGCCGCACAGGACCCAACCGTCATCACCCGTGTGGCATCGGTCATTATAGCACAGCCGCGCACGAAACGCAAGTACTTGACTCGCATTTGATGGCTGTGCGCCTTGTTTTTTAACGCGCGGCGTGCTATACTGATGCATACTATGTACCATAGGAGTTGATTTTTGTCCATGGACCCGGACAGTTGGCCTATAGCGCTGCTTTTATTGTTGACCATCGTTCTGAGCGGCCTGACGTCAGCCATTGAGATGAGCTACAACGCGGTCAACCGCGTTCGCATCAAAACCAGCGCGGAAGACGGCGACAAAAACGCCCGCCGCGCGCTCGTCATCCTGTCGCGCTTTGAAGAAGCGCTCACGACGATCTTGATTCTCTACAATATCCTGTCGATCGCGGCGGCTTCGCTGGCGACGATATTGGTCACGCGTCTGTGGGGCAACGGCGAGGTGGCCTGGTCGACGCTTGCGCTGACCATCATCTTCTATATTTTCGTGGACATGCTGCCCAAGACCGTCGCCCGGCGGCGGGCGGACGACTTCTCGCTGAAGGTCTCCGGCGGGCTGCTCTTTCTCATGCGAATCATGAAGCCGTTCACATTCCTGTTCACCAAGTGGGGCGAATTAATCTCCCGGCACTTCCCCTCGCCCAGTGATCCTTCCTACACTGAGGACGAACTGCACGACATCATCGAAACCATCGAGGACGAGGGCCTTTTGGAGCCCGACCAGCAGGAGCTTCTGCAATCGGCGTTCGAGTTTGGCGCGATCCCGGCTCAGGACATTCTGATCCCGCTGGACAAGGTGGTCATGATCGACTCCCAGTCCACCCAGGACCAGATCGCCTCGAAAATCGCCGCCTACAAGTTTTCACGCTTTCCGGTGTGGGACGCGCGGCGCGGCCGGGTGGTCGGGATCCTGCAGGTCAACCGCTTCCTGACGGCGCGGCTGACCGGCACCTACACGCGCCTGAGGGAGCTTTTGATCCCCATCCGCAGCTACCGCTCGGACATGCACATCGACGACCTGATGACCCAGATGAACCAGCACCGCAGCCACATGGCGCTGATCGCGGACGAGACCGGGGTGGCTTTGGGCATCGTCACCATGGAGGACATCCTGGAAGAACTGGTCGGCGAGATTTACGACGAGAGCGACCCGGCGGCAGAGCCCGCCGCGGTGCTGTAAGGAGTTGCCATGCTGTATCTGGACATCGCGGCGATCCTTCTACTTCTGGGCGTCTCCGCTTATCTCTCGGCCGGGGAATTCGCCTATACGTCGGTCAACGCGCGGCGCATGCGGCGCGCGGCCGAGGAGGGCGACAAGCAGAGCGCGCTGGCCGTCAAGATCTACGACCGGTTTGACGACGCGCTCTCAGCCATCCTGATCACCAACAACTTCGTCAGCATTGGCGCGTCCTCGCTGGCGACGGTGGTGGCCATCGGCATCGCCGGGGAAATGGGCGCGGGCGTTTCGTCCATCCTGATGACGGTGCTGTTTCTGATGTTTGGCGACATCGCGCCCAAGATCATCGGCAAGCGCCACGCGGATTCCTTCGCCCGGCAGTCGGCCTACCCGCTCAGGGCAATCATGCTGGTGTTCACGCCGCTGGTCAAGGCGTCGGTGTTCGTGGTGGAGCGCCTTGCCCGCGCGATGGGCGCGGGCGAAAAAAGCGGACCTCCCATGACCGAGGAGGAACTGACCGCCATCCTCGAGACCGCCGAGGACGAGGGCGTGATCGACGAGGAACGCACGGACCTGGTGCATTCGGCGCTGCAGTTTGACGACCTGACCATCGGCCAGGTGCTGACCCCGCGCATCGACATGGTGGCCATCGACATCGAGGACTCGCTGGACGACATCCTGCGCGTGATCATCGAATCCCAGTACTCCCGCATCCCGGTCTACGAGGACACCATCGACAACGTGATCGGCATCCTGCACGTCAACCAGTTCCTGAGGGCGCTGGACAAAAAGACGGACATCGACCTTCGAAAGATGCTGATGCCGCCGCTGGCCGTTCACAAGACGCTGAAGCTGGACGACGCGCTGAAGCTGCTGCAGCGCGCGCGCACCCACATCGCGGTGGTGGCCGACGAATACGGCGGCACCATGGGCATCATCACGCTGGAAGACCTTCTGGAGCAACTGGTGGGCGAGATCTGGGACGAGAACGACGACATCGTGGAGCCCTGCGTGGAAGTGGGCGAAAACGAATACGAATGCAGCGGCCTGATGGGCCTGCACGACTTCTTCGACGAGATCGACTACGACGGCAAGAACTTCGAGAGTGAGTACACCACGCTGGGCGGCTGGGCCGTCGAGATGTTGGACGCGCAGCCCGAAGCGGGGCGCTCCTTCGACTACGACACGCTGCACGTATCCGTGGAGAAGATGGACGGCGTGCGCGTCGACCGGCTCCGGGTCACCGTCGACCGGCCGCCGGAAGAATTCTCGGGGAAATGACAGGACACTTCGAAAAAAGCTCGCATTTGCGGGCTTTTCTCGCATTCGCGCTGTGTTGACAGAATACGGCTGCGCCTCTATAATAAATCGCGTAAATCCGTGTCGAGGTATACGAAATGCCGATTGTGCGCAGGCATACGATCAGACCGACGCCTTCCAGAGGCACCTTGGGGTACGCCCTATTATGATGGACAGAATGCTCGCGGCTCTGGGCGCGGCTCACGGGCCGCTGAATGAATTTTCCCACCCCTGGAACAGCGCGCTGACGTATGCGCTCATTGCGCTGTTCGTCGCGCTGTTCATTTTGCTGGCGCCAGGCATATGGGGCGTGTGCACGGGCCTTCGGAACAAGCAGACGAACGCGCGCTTCCGCCGGGAGGCGCGGCGCCTCGCGTCCGGCGGCGGGCAGTGGGCGGTCGCGGTAATCAGCCTTCTGGGGTTAAACCGCTTGCCCGTCGGCAGACGCAAGGGTGCGATGGCCAGCCTCCGACTGTACCTGGAGAGCTTTATTGAGCCCGGCGAAGGGATCCGCCGCCTGAAGACCGACGAATTCGGGCTGATTCTTCGGTGCGGGGAAGGCGCGGCCCTCTCTCACAGGCTCGCGATCCTGGCGCAGGACGTGGGGTTTCTATACGTTGCCGCCTATCGCTGCCTGCCGTTTGAGCCACGCGTCGCCTCGTGCCGTATGGACGAGGCGGAAAGCCCGCAGGACGCGCTCGACTGCGCGCGGAGCCGTCTGCCAAAGCGTCCGGACGCGCGTCTCAAGGCCTAACGCGCCGCGAAATCTATGTATGGACGTGAAAAGATGAAAATCTTGCTGATCACCACCGGTGGCACGATTGCCGCCGTTCCCACGCCCGAGGGTCTGGCGCCCGACGAACACGGCGGCGCGCTGCCGCAGGCGCTCAGGATGCTGGGTGGACGGTACGAGATCGAGCACATCCCGCTGTTCAGCATGGACAGCGCCAACATGCAGCCGGAGGAGTGGCGTGAGATTGCCCGCTGCGTCTTCGCGCACGCCGCGGGTCACGCGGGAGTCGTCATTACCCACGGCACCGATACGATGGCCTACACCGCGTCGGCGCTATCATTCATGCTCAGGGGGCTGACGCTGCCGGTGGTCTTGACCGGCTCGCAGTTGCCCGCATCCCACCCGCTGACCGACGCGGTGGAGAACCTTCGCTGCGCGTTCGCAATGGCGGCCACCGGCGTCCCTGGCGTCTTTCTCGCCTTCGACCGGCTGATCATGCTGGGCGCCCGCGCGGTCAAGGTGCGCACCACCGGCTTCCGCGCGTTTGAAAGCGTCAACCTGCCGCCGGTTGGTGTGGTGGATGGCGAAGGGCTGACGCTTAGGCATGAGCTGATCCCCCGCTACACAGGTCCCTTCGCATTGAAAGACGATCTTTGCAACGACGTGTTCCTCCTGAAGTTGACGCCCGGCTTCCAGCCGGAGTTTTTGAACGCGCTGGGCGCGATGCAAACCCGCGGCGTGGTCATTGAAGCCTTCGGCGCGGGCGGGCTGCACTTCATCCGCAGGAACCTCGTGGAGCCGCTGGAGCGATTGGTGCGGGACGGCATGGCGGTGGCGGTCTCCAGCCAGTGCCTGTACGAGCGCAGCGACTTCTCGCTCTACCAGACCGGCCGCAAGGCGCTGGACGCCGGGGTCATCCAGTGCTACGACATGACCACCGAGGCGGCGGTCACCAAGCTCAAGTGGGCGCTGGGCCAGACCGAAGACCTGGACGAGGTGCGGCGGATGTTTGAAACCAGCTTTGCAGGGGAAGTCACGCTGCCATAGCCGTACATGACATCCATTAACCATCCAGAAAAGCACGGACGCCGCGGAAAAGAATTCCGCGGCGTCCAATTTTTCATTTGGTGGATTGTCAGTCGATCGTGCCGCCCTGGTACAGCGGGAAATTCTCACATAGCGCAATGACTTCTTTCTTGACCTCAGGGATGGCGTTCTCGCCTTTTTCGGTCAACAGCGCAATGAACCCGGCGATCTTCTCCATCTCCGGCTCCTTCATGCCGCGGGAGGTGACCGCGGGCGTCCCCACGCGAATGCCGCTGGTGACGAAGGGGCTGAGCGTCTCAAAGGGCACAGTGTTTTTGTTGACGGTCACGTTGGCGCGGACGAGCAAGCCCTCGAGTTCCTTGCCAGTGCGGCCGGTTCCGGTCAGGTTGATCAGCATCATGTGGTTGTCGGTGCCGCCGGACACAAGGCGCAGGCCCTTATTCGTCAGCGCCGCCGCCAGCGCGCGGGCGTTCAGCACGATCTGATGCTGGTAGGCCTTGAAGTCCTCCCCCGCCGCTTCCTTGAAGCACACCGCCTTGGCCGCGAT
>JAEVZE010000155.1 GCA_023392395.1 Bacillota bacterium | reverse complement strand
GGCGCGGGAAGCCGATGCCGCAGTTTTATGGTCTTGTCCAAGTCGATGTGCCTGCTCTACTTCAGGCAGAACTTAAGGCCAAGGGAAGCGCCTCTGGGCACAGTCGGGCTAAGCCTGCCGGAGCTGTTTCTGCTTTTTGGAGGCGTACAGCGCATCGTCTGCAGCTTTGAGAAGTTCCGCGGAGGTGACGCCGTCCCGGGGCATCATCGCGATGCCAAAGCTCATGGAAACGCAGCCAACGTCCTTGTCGTCACCCACACAAGGGGCTGCGGCGAGGGCCTGGATGATCTCATCTCGCCGCGCCTCGACGACGTCCTGCGCGCACTCCGGGAAGATCATCACGAACTCGTCGCCGCCGAAACGGCACACGACGTCGCTCTTCCGGGCAAACCCGTTCAATAGGAGGGCAGTGTGGCGCAGCACCGAGTCCCCGGCGATGTGGCCCTGCGTGTCGTTGATCTCCTTGAAGTTGTTTAGATCCGTGATCATGAGGCCCAGCGGCAGGTCTTTGCGCCGCACGCGGTCGATTTCCCGCGCCAGCGTCTCTTCCATGTAGCGCCGGTTGTACTGCCCCGTCAGCGGGTCCCTGGTGGAGAGGATGCGCAGTTGCTCTTCGCTGGCCTTGAGCGCCTGGTTCTGCGCCTCGATCTGCTCCATGTGTTTGCGGGTGATGAAGCTGGTCGTGATGCCGATGACCGACGCGCAGACGATGAACGCGCAGAAACTGGGCCAGTTGACGGAAGCGAAGTTGGGGTTGACGATCAGGAGGATCACGACCGCGAGCAGCTGCGCCGCTGCGATCGCGGCCGTAAACCATTCGCTGAGGAACGTGGCGCAAAGCTGGATGGACAGCACGATGTAGATGAGCGGGATGATGTCTCCCTGTAGGATCTTGGGGTCCAGCGCGAGCGACGCCCAAGGCGCGGCGGCGATGCCCAGCATCGTGGCCCACGCGGAGGCGTTGTACCGCCCTTTCAGGTTGAGGCGCATCGTCGCCAGCAGGAAGACCGCCAGCCCCAGCACCAAAGCCGCATAGCGGAATAGGCGGGCGCCTTGGTTGACAGCCAGAATGAGTGCCAGAATCGCAACCAGCAGCGCCATCAGTGACGCCTGCATCAGAAACAGGATTTTCGCCCGCCCCGTTACACGCGCGGAGAGTCTGCGCCACAGAAGGGAGAGAAGGTTTTTTGAATCGGCAGCCTCCGATCTCGGTTTCATGCGCGCCCTCCCAAGGGATGATTGGGTTCAACTGAGGTAATGGGGGAAACCCCAGAATACTGTCCTAATTCTACACCTGTCCATGTGAAATTTCAAGGTCACGTGCCGGGGATCACACGGGGGATCCTGTGTAACCGGTTATTTGCGGGGTCTTGCATTTGCGCGTTTCGACGGTAATATCCCTGTTAACTGGCTTGACATCGCGACGATTCGCGGTACAATACGAGGTGTTTGTTTTACATCCAACAATAAAGGGGGATGCGCTTGAGGCAGAACCGGGCGATCGGCAAGGAGATCCGTTCGCTGAACAACAAAATTACGCGGCGTTTTGACGCGAACCGGCCCGACAAGGAGGTGCTGGAGCGCATCACCGGTACCAACCGCTGGGTAATCGGCTACCTGGTGGAGCAAAAGCGGGCGGGAAAGGAAGTCTACCAGCGGGACCTGGAGGAGGCGTTCGGCGTCACCCGCTCCACCGTCTCCAAGGTGTTGGACCTGATGGTGCGCAAGGGATTGATCGAGCGCCGGAGCGTGGAGCGCGACGCGCGCCTGAAACAGCTGGTGCTGCTGCCCAAGGCGCTGGAGCTGTCCGAGCGGATGTGCGCCTACGCCGAGGGCGTGGAAAAGGAGATCACCGCCGGGTTCAGCCCCGAGGAGATCGAGACCCTGATGAACTACATCGACCGCATGAAAAAAAACCTGGGCGAGCCCTGAAAAACCTGGGCTTAGAAACCTGCGCGCGCGGCGGGAATCCGGCAAACCGGGCCCGCCGCCGGGAAGACGAAAGGCAAAACGGGAGGAAACAAAGGCATGCTGAAAAAGCTTGCTCAAAGCATTCGGGAATACAAAAGGGCTTCCATCCTCACGCCCATCCTGATCACGGGCGAGGTCATTATGGAGTGCCTGATCCCCTTCATCATCGCCATGCTGGTCAACCAGATCAAGGCGGGGTGCGAATTCAAAGTGATCGTCACCTACGGCGGCATCCTGTTTTTGATGGCCTGCCTGTCGCTGGCCTTTGGCGCGGCGGCGGGCGCGGCCAGCGCCACCGCGTCCTGCGGATTTGGCAAAAACCTGCGCAAGGACGTGTTCGATCGCGTCCAGACCTTCGCCTTTGAAAATATCGACAAGTTCTCGCCCTCGTCGCTGGTCACCCGCATGACCACCGACGTATTCAATGTGCAGAACGCCTACATGATGCTGCTCAGGATCGCGGTCCGGAGCCCGTTGATGTTCCTGTTCGCGATCATCATGTCCTACGTCATGGGCGGAAAACTCGCTTTGATGTTCGTGGCCGTGGTGCCGATCCTGGCCTTCGGACTGATCCTGATCGTGAAGTACGCGCTGCCCACCTTCAAGCGGGTGTTCCGCCGGTACGACAAGCTGAACGAGTCCATCGCCGAGAATGTGCGCAGCATCCGGGCGGTCAAGTCTTTCGTCCGGGAGGATTATGAGAAGGAAAAATTCGGCGAGGCGGCGGAGAACATCCGCGTGGACTTCACCCGCGCCGAGCGCATCGTGGCGTTCAACGCGCCGCTGATGCAGTTCTGCCTGTACGCGAACATGGTGATCGTGCTGTTCTTCGGCTCGGAGCTGATCATCCGCTCGATGGGGCTGGAGCTGGACGTGGGCCAGTTCTCCGCGATGCTGACCTACGGCTTCCAGATTCTGATGTCTCTGATGATGCTCTCGATGGTCTACGTGATGATCACCATCGCCGACGAGTCCGCCCACCGGATCGTGGAGGTGCTGGACGAGGTCCCCTCGCTGGCCAGCCCCGAAAACGCCGTCATGACGGTGCCCGACGGCTCCATCGACTTTGAATCCGTCAACTTCAAGTATTCGAAGCGCGCGGAGCGGTTTACGCTGTCAGACATCAATCTGCACATCGCCTCCGGGCAGACCGTGGGCGTATTGGGCGGCACGGGTTCCTCCAAGTCCACCCTGGTGCAGCTGATCCCGCGCCTGTACGACGCGACCGAGGGCAGCGTGAAAGTCGGCGGCATCGACGTAAAGCGCTACGACCTGGCGGCACTGAGGGATCAGGTGGCGGTGGTGCTGCAGAAAAACGAGCTGTTCTCCGGCACCATTCGGGACAACCTGCGCTGGGGCAACAAGGATGCGACCGACGACGAGCTGGTGGAAGCCTGCAAGCTGGCCCAGGCCCACGACTTCATTTTGTCTTTCCCGAAAGGCTACGACACTTGGATTGAGCAGGGCGGCGCGAACGTGTCCGGCGGGCAGAAGCAGCGGTTGTGCATCGCGCGGGCGTTACTGAAAAAGCCCAAAATCCTGATTCTGGATGACTCCACCAGCGCCGTGGACACCCGGACCGATGCGCTGATCCGCAAGGGCTTCCGGGAGTTCATCCCCGAGACCACCAAGATCCTCATCGCACAGCGCGTGGCCTCCGTACAGGATGCGGACGTCATCGTGATCTTGGACGGCGGCAGGGTCGCCGCCTCGGGCACCCACGAGGAACTGCTCCGGACCAGCGAAATTTACCGCGAGGTCTATACCTCGCAGAACCGGGGAGGCGAGCTAAATGGCTGAGAAGAAGTTCGCCGGAAAGCGGCCCAAGGCCAAGCGTGGCACGTTCAAGCGGCTGATTAAGACGCTCGTCAAGTTCTTCCCCGTGCTGGTACCGCTGGTGGCGATTTTGATCGTGTTCTCCGCGGTGGTCAGCGCGATCCCGACGCTGTACATGCAGAAGATCATCGAGGTCATCGAGAAGTGGTACAAGACCGGCGACTGGGCCTCGGCCCGGGTCGAAATCGTGCCCATGGTCCTGCAGTTGGGCGTGTTCTACCTGATCTCAATCCTCTCGGTGGTCGGCTACACGCAGATGATGGCCTACATCACACAGGGGTTCCTGTACAAACTCCGGCGCGCGATGTTTGACGGCATGCAGTCCCTCCCGGTCAAGTTCTTCGACACCCACAAGTTTGGCGACGTGATGAGCTACTACACCAACGACATCGACGCGCTCAGGCAGCTGGTCTCCCAGTCGCTGCCACAGTTGATCCAGTCGGTGGTGATCGTGGTCACGGTGTTCTCCGTCATGCTGTACTTCAGCGGATGGCTGGCCGCGCTGGTGCTCGTGGGCCTTGTCGTCATGGTGCTGGTCACGCGCAAGGTGGGCGGCAATTCCGCCCGATTCTTCGTGCGCCAGCAGGCGGCGCTGGGCACCACCGAGGGCTTCGTGGAAGAGATGATGAACGGCCAGAAGGTCGTGAAGGTCTTCTGCCACGAGGCGGAGAGCCAGAAGCAATTTGACCAGATCAACGAGGCGCTCTACGAGGACGCGCGCAAGGCCAACCGCTTCGCCAACATGCTGATGCCCATCCTGGTCAACATCGGAAACGTGTTGTACGTGCTGGTGGCGATGGTGGGCGGCTTTCTGATGCTGGTGGGCGCGCCCAACTTCAGCTTGTCGGGATTGCCGCTGGGCATCAGCATTGTGGTACCCTTCCTCAACATGACCAAGCAGCTGGCGGGCAACGTGGGCCAGCTTTCCCAGCAGATCAACGCGGTGGTCATGGGCCTGGCGGGCGCCAGCCGCGTGTTTGAGCTGATGGACCAGCAGCCGGAGGCGGACAAAGGCTATGTGACTCTGGTCAACGCGACGGTTTCACCGGATGGAACCATCACCGAGAGCGAGAAGCGCACCGGACAGTGGGCGTGGAAGCACCCGCACCAGGATAGCACGGTCACATACACCAAGCTCGCCGGCGATGTGCGGCTGACCGATGTGGACTTCGCCTACGAAGAGGGCAAGCCCGTCCTGAAAGACGTGACGTTGTACGCCGAGCCGCGGCAGAAGGTGGCCTTCGTCGGCGCCACCGGTGCGGGCAAGACCACCATCACAAACCTGATCAACCGCTTCTACGACATCGCGGACGGCAAGATCCGCTACGACGGCATCAACATCAACAAGATCAAAAAGGAAGACCTGCGTCACTCGCTGGGCGTGGTGCTCCAGGACACGAGCCTTTTCTCAGGCTCCGTCATGGACAACATCCGGTATGGAAAACTGGACGCCACGGACGAGGACTGCGTCGCGGCCGCGAAGCTGGCCGGCGCGGACGACTTCATCACGCGGCTGCCGGACGGCTACGATACCGTTCTGTACGCCAACGGCTCGAACTTGTCCCAGGGCCAGCGGCAGCTGATCGCCATCGCCCGGGCGGCCGTGGCCGACC
>JAEVZE010000251.1 GCA_023392395.1 Bacillota bacterium | reverse complement strand
TGGACAGTACCTGTTCCAGGACGAACGACAGCCACTTTTCGTCCGTCAGCGCCTGCTGGCCCACCGGTTCGTATTCCAACCGGATCTTCCTGCGGATGAACTGGGACGCGTACTTGCGAAGCGCCTGACGGATCACCTCGTCCAGGTCCGTCGGCCGCAGCACGTAGTCGCTCACATGGCCGTCAAGGCGCAGGTAGCACAGCGCCATTTCCACGTACTGCTCAATCCGGAACAGTTCTTCAGGCAGCGCCTTGGTGCCTGCGCCATCCTCCTGCAGCAGCAGCCGCATGGCGGCGATGGGCGTCTTGATCTGGTGTGCCCACAGCGTATAGTACTCGGTCATGTCGTCGTACCGGGCGGACGCCTCCCGGGAGAGCTTCGCCTTTTCGTCCAGCAGCGATCGAAGCAGCGCCTGATAGTCCGCCTCGACCGGGTCCCGGGGAGCGGGCAGGCGGTCCGGGGAAAGCGCGCCTTCCCTCAGGAGGGCCTTCAGGATCGACCGGCGCTCCCGGTACTTTAGATAGTCCGGGATCAAAAGCGCCAGGAGAAGCGGCAGGCACAGCAAAGCTGCGTACAGCGACGCCTGCCAGGCCAGGCCGAACAGCGCGAACACCCCCGCGAAGATCGCGGAGGACAGGATCAGCATCAGCGCGCCCTGCCCGCGGGCTTTCAGGTATCCGGCCATGTGCGCCTCCCATGCGGTCCATCGGATGGGGTCAGTCCACCAGATAGCCCAGACCCTTCTTGGTTTCGATGAAGTCGGGTAGCCCCGCGGCCTCCAGCTTCCTGCGCAGCCGCGCCACGTTGACCGACAGCGTGTTCTCGTCTACGAAGCTGTCCGTCTCCCACAGCCGCTGCATCAGGCTTTCGCGCCCAACCACGCGGCCCCGGTTTTCCATCAGCGTCAGAAGGATACGGAATTCGTTCTTGGTCAGGTCGATCTTGAGACTATTATAATGAAGCGTCGCGTCGGCGGCGTTCAGCGTCGCGCCCCGGTGCTCGATAAGATCGCTCCGGACCGCGAAGTCGTAGGCCCTTCGCATTACCGCCTGGATCTTCGCGGTCAGCACCGTCAGATCGAAGGGCTTGGCGATGAAGTCGTCCGCACCCATGCCGATGGCCATCACGATGTTCATTTTGTCCGACGCGCTGGACAGGAAGATGATCGGCACCTTCGACAGCTTCCGGATCTCGCCGCACCAGTGGTACCCGCTGAAAAAGGGCAGCGCGATGTCCAGCAGCACCAACTGCGGGTCGTACCGGGAGAATTCCGCCAGCACGTTTTGAAAATCCGAGACCGCGCGGGCCTCAAAACCCCAGGTCTCCACGTGGCGCTGAACGGCGCCTGCGATGGCGCCGTCGTCCTCGACGATCAAGATGCGGTACATGCGCTTCCCCTCCCGCAAGAGTGTACCACAAAAACGTAAAAGAACAAGACTGCGTTAGTCGGCGATAAAAAGCCATCGGAGGCTTTACCGGGAAGAAGATGCTTCTGCGAATAGGATTAAACGCTCTCGACCTACCTCACGTGCGAAGGAAATTCGAAATGCCCGCGCATTGTAAACGGGCAGGGAAAGTGGTACAATGGCGTGCAAAAGGCATTACGCCGGGCTGCCCGAGGGTGCGCCCGGAATCGAGGCGCGGCATGGAAAAGGGAAGCGGCAAGGCCCAAAAGGAGTTCTGGCGGTTTGTTAAATTCGGGTTATTCTCCGCTTCCGCAGGGCTGATCGAGGCGGGATCATTCTACCTGCTGGGCCTGATTCCTTCTCTGGGATACTGGGCCTGCTATCTGCCGGCGCTGGTTTTGTCCGTCGTCTGGAACTTCACGCTGAACCGGCGGTTCACTTTCCAATCCGCCGCCAGCATCCCGGCGGCGATGCTCAAGACCTTCGCCTACTACGCCGTGTTCACGCCGATTTCCACCATTCTGGGGAATTGGCTGGTGGAGGTGCGTTTTGCCAGTGTTTTCGCCATCACCGATATTGTATTCTTTTCAACACTTCTGGTAAATTTCGTTACGGAATTTTTGTATCAAAGGTACTACGTTTTCCGCGGGAAACTGGATAACCGGGCGAAACGCTCCGCCGGGCAGAGCGAATAACCGGGTTCTCCCGCGAAGCGACGAGGCGCGCCGGTCTACAGGTTCGGCGCAAGCCACGGCGGGGGACAGTTCGCCTGTCCGGGCTCAAAGCAGCAGACCGGGTAGTTTTCTACTGGGAGAGAGGTTTAAATCACCTTCATCAGTTTAAAATTTGCGCTTTCCTAGGGTAAACGGAAGGCGCTTTGTTTTTTGCCCGCAGCCGCGCGAGCGGGTTGACACAATTTCCTGAAAATGGTATAGTAAACATAACCGAGTCGAATCAGTTCCCAATCAGTAGGTTTTTGTCCATTTACGCGCATGCCGATGTACGATACGGCCGCCGGGTCATTGTTCTTGAGATTGGTGGGGGGCGGCGAATGAAGCGAAGACTTCTCAGTTCGTTGTTTGTCGTACTGTTCTTGCTCGCGTCCTTCCATGCCGCCCTTGCCAGCGATCTCGTTGGCAAGTGGTCCGGTACGTTGTCGGCCGGGAAATACAAGGTGTCGGCCAGCGTCCGGTTTACGCGGAGCGGCTATAAAATCTCGGCCGCCGGCATTTCTTCCTCCGGCAGCTACAAGCTGTCGGGAGGCAACATCACGCTGTCGCCGTCCTCGCCGGCAGGGTTTTCGCCCAGCACAATGTCGATCAAGCTAAAGGGCAACCGCTGCACGATCTCCGGAACGGTGGCCGGGCTGAACGGAACGCTCTCGCTCAAGCGCAAGGGTGGTTCGGCGGAATCCGAAGAGACCGCGGAGCCAACGGCCTTGCCCGCGCCGGACCCTGAAGCGGAGGCTATGCTTACGCAGCTTGCCGGCCGGTGGACTGTGCAGTGGGAAGGCGCGCTCTTGACGCTGATCACGTACAAGGACGGCTGGGCCGCCTTGTTCCTGGACGCCGACACGCCGGATCCCATCCCCTACATTTACGGCATGGTGGAGCTGGAGTCCGGGCGGTTGATCATCCGGCAGGCGGCGGAGGGAGCGGCCGAGGCCGAGCCCGTGGATTTCTCCCAGCTTCTGAAGGACGAGATGCGCCCCGAAGCGCCGCTGGCGGTGGCCCTGCCCTTTGAAATCGATCCCGCGAATCATTTGCTGTACGTCGGCGAGGCGAAGTTGCCCTTTGCCCTTCATGACGGTGCGGCGGAAGATTATCAGGTACACCCCGAAGAACCCGACTGGAAAGAGGAGGAGTAACAGAACATGAAGCGCTTGTTGGTATGGTTGACACTGATCGCAATGCTGATCACAGCGGTGCCGGTGGCCAGCGCGGACAATTCCTACACCTATACGAAAGACGATGTCATGACCGCGGTCAGCGGCATGGGCCGCATGCCTTCCAATTATTACAACCTCGCGGGCATGGGCTTGGAAGCGATGTCGAGCGTCAGCGCGGCGCAGGCGGAGACCTTCACCAAGAAGCTGTATCAGGTGTGGTCGTTCCTGTCCAAGTACGCGTATCAGTACAACGGCAACAAAGCCATCAATCAAGTGATGACCCCGGCGCAGTGGGCCGCGGTGACCACCTACGCCAGCAATCTGGCCTACGAATACGGCAAACCGGCCAACCATCAGGCCCTCTACCTGGCGCTCCTCCAATTCCTGGGCTCCGCCAAGACTACCACGCTGGTGAAGCCCGGCGTGCCGCGCAGCCTGCTGGGCATCCAGTTTGACGAGGCGACGGCGGGCACGCCCACCACGGTGAAGGTGTATACGACGACGGATGTCACCGGCGGCGTATACCTGGCCGACGCCGACGGCGTCAAGATCAGCAGCGAACCGGCGCCGATCCCCTACGTGGGGACGCTGGCCACCTTCAACGAATACATCCTCACGGTCAACTACGCTTTCGCCGGCAAGAACAGCGTGCGCGTCTGCGGTGTGGACGCGGCGTATCCGGACAATTACTACTCGGCCAAGGTTGCCGTCGCCAGCCCGGCGGACAGCGGTACCAACGGCACCAACGCGGCCGCAACCGTCACGAAGGTGCAATCCGACGCCGTTGCGCTGGGCACCCCCAGCACAATTGTCGTCACAGCCTCTGCGACGACGGCGTACGTCAAGATTACCGACAAGAAGGGCGTCCTGCTGGCATCGAGCAGCACGCCCGTCAACCCCACCGCGACGCCCAGAACCTTCAATCTGAACTACTGCTTCCCCAGCTCGGGTGTTCAGACGATTCACGTCTATGCGGGTACGCTGAATGGCGCGTCCGTGCTCTGGAATAAAAACTACAAGACCGCCAATGTGAGCGTGGCCACCGCGGCCGCCAAGGCGACGATCTCCAAGGTGATCAACACCAACCCGCTGCGCGGTCAGACGGCGGAGATCAAGGTCTACGCTTCGAGCGACGTGACCCGCGTGCAGCTCTTTGACGTCACTGGCGATATTGCCGGCTTTACCAAAGCGTATCAGGTCTCCGGGAAGACGCGCATCTTCACGCTGCATTACCTGAAGACCACCGAGGGCAGCTACAAGACCTCCGTGCAGGCGGGCAACGACCTTGACTGGAATCCGGCCAAGAAGTCCGTGACGGTCAAGTTCCTGGCTCCAGCCATCACCAAGGTGACCTCCACCAAGGTAAACAGGAACGTTGCAACCACCATCACGGTGAAAGCGTCCGAGACGATCACGTCCGTGGAGCTGTACAATAGCGGCATGACGCTGATCGCCACCCAGACCAGCCGCGATGCCAGCGGGAACTTCGTATTCTCCTGGACGCAGCCGGCGCCGGCGACGAAGGGGACCAAGACGATCTACCTCAAGGGCTACGACAGCTTCGGCGCAACGAAACTCTTCAGGAGCAGCGTGACCTTCACCTGA
>JAEVZE010000089.1 GCA_023392395.1 Bacillota bacterium | reverse complement strand
GGGCCTGACGGACCTTGCTGCCTGCCACCTGGCCCGGGCCGACTGGGCGGCCCTGCGGCTTCTCCGGGAGGACACCTACTGCCCGCTGTGCGCGGATTTGGCGGTAGAGGCTTCGGAGCGCGCGTTTACCGCTATCGACGCAATCGCCGAACGCGGCGAGGAGGGCGCAAGAAAGCTTTCAGAATCGCTGCTCATGGCCGGGGTCGCGGCGTTCGTTTCGGGCGGCTCGCGGCCGGTCGCCTCCCAGGCGCAATGCCTGGCCCGGCGCATGGCGCTTTCGGACGGCGTCCCCTACCCCGCGGCGCTGGCTGGCGCGGTGGCGAGCCTTCTGGACGCCTACCGCGCCTTCGATCCGGCAAGCCGGCCTTGTACCGGCGGAGACCCTGCCGCGCTCGCCGTGCTGGAAGCCCGGCGTTTCGGGCTAAAGCAGGTGCTGGACAGGCTTCCTGCGGGCGCTGCCGTCGCCGCCGCGATCCGCAAGGTCGCGCCGGAACTGCCGGAGGCCATTCCGCCCCTCCATCCGCAGCGCGCGGAGAAAATTGCCGCCTGCGAAGGGCTGCTGGATTTCGCGGCGCTGGCGGGTTGCCCGGCGGTTTCATGATTTTCCCGCAAAATGCGCTCGAAGAACCGGATTTTCACAAAATTTGTGTTGTCAAGCCGGGTTCGCTGTGCTATACTAGTTTGGCTTACGCATAGTATGCCGTCTCACATCGCTAAGGAGGGTTCTTCATGGCAACTTTCATGTTGATCATCAACATTGTCATCATCCTCGTGGCCATCGTCCTGATCATTTCAGTTCTGATGCAGCAGGGCAACCGCGCCGGACTCGGTACCATCGGCGGCGGTGCGGAGACGTTTTTTGGAAAATCCAAAGCCAAGAGCTATGAGGGCAAGCTGGAACTGATCACCAAGATCTCCGCTGCCGTGTTCACCGTGCTGGTCATCGTGCTGGCCGCGACCTACAACCGCTACGGCACCTCCTCTGCCGTGGTGACGCCTTCGGTCAGCGCCGCCCCCGTCGTAGAGGCCACGCTCGCCCCGGAGACCAGCGCCGAAGCGACCGTTGCGCCCGCTGAATCCGCCGCGGCTGAGACCGCCGCCACGGTGGCGCCGACTGTTGCCGCCGAAGCTGCCGCAACCGAAGCGCCCCTAGCGACCGAGGCTCCCGCCGCGACCCCCGCGGCATAATCCGGTCCGTTTCCGCGAAAGGATCATTCGCCTTCCTTCTCCTCGGAGCGGGAAGGCGATCATTTTTGGAGGCATCTTTATGAAAGAGTTTCCTACCTACGATCCGTCGGCCGTCGAGGCCAAGTGGCAGGCGCATTGGGAGGACACCGGCGCGTTCTGCGCGGAGTCAAGCCATGAGAAACCCAAGTTCTACCCGCTGATCGAGTTTCCCTACCCGTCGGGCGCAGGCCTGCACGTGGGGCACCCCCGCTCCAACACCGCCATGGACATCATTGCCCGGAAGCGGCGCATGGAGGGCTACAACGTGCTGTTCCCCATCGGCTACGACGCCTTCGGCTTGCCGACGGAGAACTTCGCCATCAAAAACCACATCCATCCGGCCGTCGTGACCAAGAAAAACGTCGACCACTTCCGCGAACAGTTGAAGCGCCTGGGCTTCTCCTTTGACTACTCCCGGGAGGTCAACACCACCGATCCTTCTTATTATAAGTGGACGCAGTTCATCTTTCTGAAATTGTACGAAAACGGCCTGGCCTACAAAAGCGAAATGCCCATCAACTGGTGCACCAGCTGCAAGGTGGGTCTGGCCAACGAAGAGGTCGTCGGCGGCGTGTGCGAGCGCTGCGGCGGCGAGGTCGTCCGCAAGATCAAGAGCCAGTGGATGCTGAAGATCACCGCGTACGCTCAGAAGCTGCTGGACGGCCTGGACGACGTGGACTTCATCGAAAAGGTCAAGCTGCAGCAGCGCAACTGGATCGGCCGCAGCGAGGGCGCGGAGGTGGACTTTAAGCTCACCACCGGCGAGACCCTGCGCGTCTACACCACCCGGCCCGATACGCTCTTCGGCGCAACCTACATGGTGCTCTCGCCGGAGCACCCGCTGATCGAGGCCAACAAGGATAAGATTGAAAACTACCAGGAGATCGCCGCCTACCGCGACGCCGCCTCCCGGAAGTCCGACTTTGAGCGCACCGAGCTGTCCAAGGAAAAGACCGGCGTGGCCATCCGGGGCATCGAAGCCTACAACCCGGTGACCGGTTCCACCATCCCGGTGTGGGTGTCGGACTACGTCCTGATGGGCTACGGCACCGGCGCGATCATGGCCGTCCCCGGCCATGACGAGCGCGACTGGGAATTCGCCAAGAAGTTCGGCTTGCCGATCATCGAAGTCGTCGCGGGCGGCAACGTGGAAGAAGCCGCTTTCTCGGACATCGAGGACGGCGTGATGGTCAATTCCGGCTTCCTGAACGGCCTCAAGGTGGCGCAGGCCAAGAAGACCATCATCGAATGGCTCGTGGAAAAGGGCCTGGGCGAGAAGAAGGTCAACTACAAGCTGCGGGACTGGGTGTTCTCGCGCCAGCGCTACTGGGGCGAGCCGATCCCGCTGGTCAAATGCGAACACTGCGGCTGGGTGCCGCTCCCCTATGACCAGCTGCCCTTGAAGCTGCCCGAGGTGGCCCACTACGAGCCCACCGACGACGGCGAATCGCCTCTTGCCGCCATCACGGATTGGGTCAACACCACCTGCCCGAAGTGCGGCGCGCCCGCCAAGCGCGAAACCGACACCATGCCCCAGTGGGCGGGCTCCAGCTGGTACTTCCTGCGCTACATCGACCCGCACAACGACAAAGAGTTCGCGTCGATGGAGGAACTCAAATACTGGCTGCCGGTGGACTGGTATAACGGCGGCATGGAGCATACCACGCTGCATCTGCTGTACAGCAGGTTCTGGCACCGCGTCCTGTACGACATCGGCCTGGTTCCGACGTCCGAACCGTATCAGAAGCGCACCTCCCACGGCATGATCCTGGGCGCCAACGGCGAAAAGATGAGTAAATCCCGCGGCAACGTGGTCAATCCGGACGACGTGGTGGACGAACTGGGTGCGGACGCCTTCCGCCTGTACGAGATGTTCATGGGCGCGTTCGACCAGGCGATCCCGTGGTCCACCGACGGCGCGCGCGGCTGCCGCCGCTTCCTCGACCGCCTGTGGCGGCTGATGGAGAACATGACGGACGAGCCGGGCATCTCGGACGACATGGCCTTCGACGTGCATTCCTGCATCAAGAAGGTCACCGAGGACTACGAGCGGATGAAGTTCAACACCGCCATCGCCGCCATGATGACCTTGGTCAACACCTTGTATTCGAAGGGCTCGATCACCAGGGGCGAGGCGCAGGCACTTTTGCAGCTTTTGAACCCGGTGGCCCCCCACATCACCGAGGAACTGAACCAGCTGCTGGGGCTCGGCTCCGAACTGTTCCGCAAGCCCTGGCCCGTCTGGGATCCGGCGAAAATGGTGAAAGCCACCGTAGAAATCGCGTTCCAGGTCAACGGCAAGGTGCGCGGCCGCGTGGAAGTGCCCGCGGACCTCACCCGCGAGACCGCGCCCGGCTACTTCGCCGCCGAGGAGACGTTCCAGCGGCTGATTGAAGGCAAGGCCATCCGCAAGCTGATCTACGTGCCGGGCAGCCTGGTCAACGTCGTGGTGTAAGCGTTGAAACCCCCTTCGGGTCTTTCAACGCGGTGGGAAGACCTGCGCGGACCTGCAATTCACCGGAATTTCGGGGCGACCCGCTGTACTTGCGGAAATGTTTCCGCCGTAAGTAGTACGACTGGTTATGGAAACAACGTTCCCGGCGCACCGGTCGCCGGGAACGATTGAAGCCCCGTGGGGGCAGCACTTGATGGCCGCCCGCGGTTTCACATGCCGCAGGCGGCCTTTTGCTCAAACAGCCCTGGGAGAGGGTGGAGAGGGCCGAAGCCCTTTCCATATTGAATCAAATCCGGCGACCTGCGCGGCGGATTTGGCTTTCCCCCAAGGTCGCGCTTGCCCGGCCGACGGGGAAAGCATCCCCGAACCGGTTTTCGCCCGGGAATTCCGCAGGATTTCAGGAAATCGGCCTATACCGTCGCAAAGAAAAGCTGCAAGGCAGGTTTTCTTTGCATTTATGGAAGGAGGCGTACGCATGACAGAGGAACTCAAGGTCAAGCTGGAAAACCTGCCGGATTCCCCCGGTTGCTATTTGATGAAGTCCGAAGGCCAGATCATCTACGTGGGCAAGGCCAAGAACCTCAAAAACCGCGTGCGCCAGTACTTCCAGAGCGCAAAGAACCACACGCCCAAAGTCCGGGCGATGGTGGAGAAGATCGACGACCTGGACACAGTGCTGGTCGATGGCGAGCTCGAGGCGCTGATGCTGGAGTGCAACCTGATCAAGCTGCACCGGCCCTACTACAACATCTTGCTAAAGGACGACAAGCAGTACCCCTACCTTGCCATCGACCTCAGCCAGCCCTTCCCGGAGGTGGTCATCCGCCGAAACAAGGTGAACGACGGCGCGCGCTACTTCGGGCCATACCTGGGCGCGACCATCGTACGGGAGATGCTGGACGCGGTGCGGCAGATTTTCCCGATCCGCACCTGCAAGCTGCAGCTGGTGGACGGCATGCACCTTCGCCCTTGCATCCACCATGAAATCGGCCAGTGCTTGGCTCCCTGCGCCAGCCTGATTTCAAGCGCTGACTACCACAAGCTGATCGACCAGGTCATCACATTTCTCTCCGGCAAGTACCAAGAGGTGCTGGACGACCTGAAGGAGCGCATGAAGGACGCCGCCGCCGCCATGAACTATGAGCGGGCGGCCATCTACCGGGACCGCATCTACGCCGTCCAACAGGTGATGCAAAAGCAGAAGGCCACCATCGTCCGTGACGTGGACCAGGACGTGATCGCGGCCTCCCCCCAGGGCGCGGACGCGCTGGTGTCGGTGCTCTCCATGCGGGGCGGAAAGCTGATTGGCGCGGAGCACTACACACTGCCCCGTGCGGGCGATGAAGAAACGGGCGAGCTGCTTTCGCAGTTCACGCTGCAGCATTACCAGGACGCGTCCGTCCTCCCCCGCGCGATCCTCATGCCTGAGTCGCCCGCCGACCTTGAGGCCTTGGAGCAGTACCTGACCGGAATCAAGGGCGTGAAGGTGACCGTCTCGGTGCCCGAACGGGGCGAAAAGAAGCGGTTCGTGGAGATGGCCGTCCGGAACAATCTGGACGAGGCCCTCCTGCGCGAGCTCAAGCTGCAAAAGAGCTACGCCCGCACCTTCGGCGCGATGAAGGAACTGGCCGAAGTGCTGAACCTGTCCGCGCCGCCCCGGCGCATTGAGGGCTACGACATCTCAAACACCCAGGGCGCGCAGTCCGTGGGCTCGATGGTGGTCATGATCGACGGCGTGGCTGCGCCCAAGGAGTACCGGCATTTCCGCATCAAGACCGTGGAGGGAGCCAACGACTTTGCGTCGATGCACGAGGTCATCTCCCGCCGCTTCACCCACGGCCTTACCGAAAAGGCGGAGCGGGAAGAAGCGGGCCTGCCCGCGCTGGGCGGCAAATTCTCGGACATACCGGATCTGATCCTGATCGACGGCGGCCGAGGGCAGTTGAACGAAGCGCTGACGGCCATGCACGAGGCGGGCGGCGATGTGCGCATGTTCGGCCTGGCCAAGCGCATCGAGGAGATCGTGCTGCCGGAGGCGGATGAATCGCTGCTGCTGGACCGGCACAGCGAAGCGCTGCACCTGATCCAGCGGCTCCGGGACGAGGCGCACCGCTTCGGCATCACCCACCACAGAAAGCTCAGGGCCAAGCACTCGGCCACGTCCTCGCTGGACGGCATCCCGGGCGTCGGGCCCAAGAAAAAGAAGGCGCTGCTCAAGCAGTTCAAGACCGTGGAGGCGCTGAAAAACGCCTCCGAAGAGGAGCTCGCCGCCGCGGAGGGCGTCGGGCCCGCGCTTTCCCAGATCATCTACCAGCATTTTCACGCGCAGAAAGGCGGAGAGGAATCATGAACTACGAAAAACTGGACCAAATCGTCGAGTCCCACCGGGAGGAGCTATTGGGCAAGCTGAAAAACTGGATCGCAATCCCCAGCGTGCAAGCGCCAAAGAGCGCCGAAAACGCCCCCTTTGGCCCGGAGGTTCGTAAGGCTCTGGACCTATTCCTCGCGGACGCTCGGGGGATGGGCTTTGACGTGAAGGAATTTGACGGCTACTGCGCCCACGCCCAGATGGGCGCGGGTGACAAGACGATGGGCATTCTGGCCCATCTGGACGTGGTGCCCGCAGGCGACGGCTGGGTGCACGGCCCCTTCGGCGGCGAGATCCAGGACGGCAAATTCTACGGCCGCGGCGTGTCCGACGACAAGGGCCCGGCGCTGGGCGCGTTGTACGCGATGCGCGCGGTCAAGGAGGCGGGCATTCCGCTCAAGCACCGGGTGCGCATGATCGCCGGGTGCGACGAGGAGACCGGCATGAGCGACATGCGCTACTACCAGCAGCACTCGGACCTGCCGGACTACGGCTTCTCCCCCGACGCGGAGTACCCGCTGATCAACATCGAAAAGGGCGGGCTGAACCTGGGCCTGTCCGCGGATGCGGACGGCGTTTCCGGCGCGCGCATTCCGCTCTACCGGATGGAGGCGGGCGTGCGCTGCAACGTAGTGCCGGGCGCAGCCACGGCGGAAGTGGGCACGGGAAGCATGCCGCTGAGCGAGCTCAAAGAAAAACTGGCAGTTGTGTGCAAGGCGCACCCCGGCTTTGAATTGACCGCCGAGGCCACCAGCGAAGGCAAAGCGAAGATCACCGCGACGGGTGTATCCGCTCACGCGTCGCTCCCCCACCTGGGTGTGAACGCAGCGGGCATGCTGCTGGTCGCGCTCCATGAACTGGGCGCGGGCGGGGCCGCGGGCCGCGTCCTTGAAGGCCTGTCCACGGTGATCGGGCTGACGCACGACGGCGCGGGTCTGGGCATCGCGATTTCCGACGCGGAGTCGGGCGCGCTAACCTCAAATCTAGGCATCCTGCGCTACGACGGGCTGAGGCTGTCCGTGGAACTGGACAACCGCTACCCGATCAGCGCAAACGAGCAGACCATGCAGCAAAACGCTTCCGCCGCGATGGCTCCCTGGGGCGTCCAAGTGACCCTGCTGCGCAGCCATACACCGCTGCACGTGCCCGCAGATAGCGAAGTCGTCCGCGGCCTCCTCGAAGTCTATCACGAGGCCACGGGCCTTCCCGCGACCCCCATCGCCATCGGCGGCGGGACCTATTCCCGCATGATGCCCCAGACCGTCGCCTTCGGCATCGGCTTCCCCGGCGACCAGGAGACCTGCCACATGCCCGACGAGTACGTGGACATCGACAAGTACATGCTCTCCGTCAAGATCATGGCCCGCGCCATCGCGCGCCTGGCCGGGGAATAGGCGGGGGACGCCAAAGGGCTCTGCCCTTTGGAATCCCGCAAGGGGAATGATTCCCCTTGACCCCACACAAGGGAATTTCATAAAACAAAGCGCAGGAACAGAAAAAGATTCCTGCGCTTTTCCATTTTATAGGCAGGGATTTCCCTGACAATTTTTGGAAAAACCGCATGCAGGGCCACTTTTTCGCTCATACTTTTCCACAAATGGAACAGTTCGACAGAAACAAGCGTCGAAAAACTGATTCCATGCGCTGTGGAGGTTGACGATGAAACATATAAACCCCCGATGGCCGATGGCGCTGGCCGTGTTCCTGGCACTTGCGCTGGGCATTGCCTCAACGGGCTGCGCGATTTCGTGGCCTTGGAGCCAGCCCTCGCAAGAGACCCTCGCCCAGATGCCGCTGCCTACGGCCACGGCGGAAACCACGGC
>JAEVZE010000046.1 GCA_023392395.1 Bacillota bacterium | reverse complement strand
GCCCATGGGGGCTCCGTCCAATCTGCCCGAAGTCCTGCACATGCTTCTGAAGAGCCGAGGCTTTCTAATGCTGGCCAAAAATCATGCTGGGAAAACAGTGGAGGAATATCTGAGCGGGCTGAAAAGTGAAAAGGTCCGGCAAATCCTGTTCAGGCTCATGCCTCCCCATTTCTCGGCGGTGGCCCTGATCATGATGCTGGGTACCCGCATGAGCGGCAATGCAGGCTACCCCATGGGCGGCGCAAGCGAGGTTACCAAGCGCATGGTGGACAAATACAAAGCCTTGGGTGGAAAGATCCGGTTGAGCACCAAAGTGGATGAAATCGTCGCGGAAAAGGACGTTGTGAAAGGCGTGCGCGCCAAGGGCACGTTCTACCCGTCCGACTACGTCCTTGCCGCATGCGACGCCTATGATACGCTGAAAAACATGCTGGGAAGCAAGTATTCCCATCCCCAGTTGGATGCGCTTCTAAAAGACGCGGAGCTGTTTGAGCCCCTTGCCCTCGTCTCCTTCGGGCTTGACAAGCGCTTTGATCTTCCGTATTCTGTTTCATACGAATGCCCGGAAGGAATCGCCACATCCCCCACAACCAAATGCCATGCCATCCAGCTTCGCTCCTTCGAATTCGACGAAAGCTCTGCGCCGGCTGGCGGCAGCAGCGTCATGGTCATGATGGAGGCGCCGCTTGATTATTGGGCGAACCTTCGCATTGGGGACCTCAACGAGTATAAAAAGCAAAAGCAGTTGTTGGCCGACGCTGTCGCCGATGCCGTGGAAAAGCGAATTCCGGGATTCACGGCCGCCATCCGCGTCACCGATGTCTCCACCCCGGCCACATACGCGCATCTGACCAACGTTTACAAGGCGTCCTACGAGGGCTTTGCCCCCATTCCCTCATTGCTTTCAAAGACCATCAAAAAGACGATCCCGGGTCTTGCCAGGCTAGCCCTGTGCGGCCAGTGGACGACCATCGGCGGAGGCATCTGCTCCGCAGTGGCCGACGGCAAAACGGCCGCCCAAAAGATCGCAAAGGAAATCAGGTAAATGGAAAAACAGAGCAAGCGAGAAGCGCAGCGGCATCTACGCAGACAGCAGATATTGGAATGCGCGCTGGACATGATCATCCGCGGCGGCTTCTCGGCGATGAAAATCCGGGATATTGCCGAAAGACTGAACATTAGTACCGGCCTGTTCTTCAACTATTTTGAAAGCAAGGAGCAGGTGTACGAGGAGCTGATCAAGATAGGGCTTTCAGGCCCGGCCAGCGTGCTGGGCCTGAAAGCGGATGGCGTGGAGCCGATTGTTCTGTTCGAGAGGATGACGGAGAGCATCTTCCACGCCCTCAAGGCCGACGCCTTTACGGGAAAGATGTTCCTGCTCATGGCCTGCGCCATTCGTTCGCAGGAAACGCCGGAAGGCGTGAAGAAGCTGCTGGAGGGTTTTGATTCCGTCACGCCGCTGGTTGACATCGTGCTCAAGGGTCAGGCGCTTCACCAGATCAAAAAGGGCGATGCGGTTGCCCTGATCATGGCCTACTGGGGCGCCGTGCAGGGGATTGCCGAATATTACGCCATGAGTTCCGAAATCCCACTCCCCGAAAGCAGCTGGGTGGTGGACATTCTGCGGGAACGGTAAGGCAAATCATTGCCACTACCGGACAAGGCCACCCGCGGTTTAGGCGCCCTCGCGCTGCCACTTCACGTACAGGTCGGCAATCACGCGCTCGATCGGAACGCGCAGAATTTCCGCGTCCAATACCCCTTCTACTCCCGCAAGCGCGGAGAAGAGCTGGGAGGAGTGCAGGTCGCGTGCGTCGTATTCATATTCGCACGCCCCGTTTGCATGGGAGAGCAGCTTCGCCCCCCGGATGTCCGGCGCATCCCCCGCCACCTCTATGCGCAGAATCCGCTTGTTGCCCGTAAGGCGCACAAGCTCCTGATAATTCCCGTCAAAGGCAATCGTCCCCTTGTGAATGAGGATCAGGCGCTTTGCCATCTCGGTCAGGTCGTCCATGTCGTGGGAAGTCACCAGGATCGTGACGCCGCGCTCGGCGTTGATGAACTTCAAAAATTCGATCATCTGCCGCTTGGCCAGCACGTCCAGCCCCAGCGTCGGCTCATCCAGGAGAACCAGCTCCGGGGCGTGCAAAAGCATCAGCGCCAGGTTGGCTTTCATCCGCTGCCCCAGCGATAGCTCCCGCGCAAAGCTGTTCCAGAATTCGCCCAGCCCCAGGAGTTCCCGCAGCATGCCGAGGTTTTCCCGGTACATATCCTCCGGAACGTCCCAGACGACTTTTTTCCACTCAAACGACGCGCGCACCGGGTGATCCCACCAAAGCTCGCTTCGATTTCCAAACAGCACGCCCGCGCGCCGCATAAGCGGAATTCGGTGCTCGTCCGGCGCCATGCCGAAGGCTCGAACCTCGCCGGACTGGGGTACGAGCATCCCGGAGAGCAGCTTGAAGGTGGTGGATTTGCCCGCCCCGTTGGGCCCGGCGTAGGCGCAGAATTCACCCCTTTCAAGGGTGAAGGATACGTCGTCCAGCGCGTACACGCGCACGTCTTCGCGCCTGAAGAGCGACAGCGGCCGCTTCTGGTCGAAGTACTTTACCACATGCCGCATTTCAATTGCGGTGTCCGAGGTCGCGGTAACGGTTGCAGCTATATTTCGCATAATGTCTCAATCCTCTCCTGAAAAAGTAGGTGGCGGCCGTAAGAAACGCCGCGGCCACGGCGAGGGGAAGCGCCAGGTACGGTCCCTTTTCAAGCCGCCCGAGGAGCGCCAGCGAAGGGATATAGGCCATGAGCCCCGCCGGAAAGACCGTGGTCAGCGCCGTCGCCGCCCAGAGGGGCAGTCCCGCGAGTGGGTACTTGCCCAGAAGGTTCGTCATGTTCAGCACCTGCGCGGAAAGCTCCTCACAGGCGACGGGCTTATAAAACGCGGCCGAGCCTGAAAGGTATCCGAGGCCGATCTTGATGCCCGCGTGGCAGGCGACGTAGAAGATGAGCGCCATGAACCAGACCGGCGTAACGGCAACCTTCAACCGGGCGCAGGCGATCCAAGTGACGGCA
>JAEVZE010000428.1 GCA_023392395.1 Bacillota bacterium | reverse complement strand
TGGGGTGTTTTCGGGCGGTTTTGGTGGGTTAGGACGGTTTTCGAGGAAGGTTGGGCTTCGGCATCACTGATCCGGGATCAGATGTATGGGAGAAATTGGGTGGAAAAAGCAGTGACACTTTGCATAGGTGCATAAAAATTGTGCTGTCAGCGGATGTCAACTGACATCTTGAGTGCTGCGGCGCTGATCCCGGAGCAGAGATATTTTGCATAATGTATAAAAGGCTTGTAAGTATAAAATAGAATGAGAATGCAATTGAAGGACAACCATTAGTAGATCAGTATATTAGCCGATGTCCGAGAGCGGCGATTGGGACGTGTTCCGCTCCCGTGATGCTCAATGGTAGCACCCCCTATTTGTTTGTTGGAAACCACATGTAACGAGGGTGACAGTGCTTTCTATAAACGTCAGGGTGCTGACCCCTCCAAAGCGGTCTTGAGGCCGAGGATATCAAGAACATTTCGGATGTACGCCTTTTCAAGCAGTTCCCTGGGAACCTGAGGATCATACCGGTCGAAGGCGAGCTCACGGTCCGAGGAACCATCGAAGATGATGTCGCTTTCACCGACGGCCGTAAGTAACTCATTGAGCTTCATTAGAAAATCGCCAGCAGACGGATCGCGCTGCAGATCGAGATACAATAGTTTCTGATCGACATCGACGCGGTAGAGGCCTAGCGGTTCCTTGAACGCAGTTTTCAGAAGCCTGGCCAGCGTTATCAGCTTCCTTGTGCCAAGCCACGGATGCACCATCAGGCGACCGCCCTCTCCGGTAACAGCAGAGGAAAGAATCCCCGCCCTGCGCGCAATTTTCCTGGCTTCCTGAAGGTGTTTCAGCGCGCCCTCCTGCAGATAGCCGTATGAATCGTCTTCCTCTAGTACTCTGCGCATGCGCTGGACGATCCTGTCGTCGATTTCCCCGCCTCCGCCGGACCATCCGGTCACCTTTCGGGCCTTGGTCGGCTCGACGTAGGCGCACCCGCGCCCCGGATCGACATCCACCACGCGCCATTTCCTGCCTGCCAGCATTAGGATGTCGTCAACGTTGGGTAAGGCGTCGATTTCGCCCAGCTCGCGCTCCCTCGAAAATACCTTGTACCCGGAAGCGTCCTGAAACACCGAATAGAAGCGGTAGGAGTTGGTCAGTTTCTCTCCGGCCAGCCCGACGATCAGATCGCCGTCCTCGGTCTTCTGGATCAGATCAACTTCAAGTGCGTGGCGGAGCAGCGCGCGGAAGTCGTCGAGAGGCACATTCATAAGGCCCGGCAGCGTCAGCACCCGCCGCGCCAGTTCCGGCGGTTTCAGCGCGGATTGGGACAGGATCGACAGTGTCTGGTGGAATAGCACGCTGTACGGGTAGGCCTTTTCCCGTGGCGTCTCCACCCAGTGCTCTTCGAGATATAGCTGGGTGATCGCAATGTTTCGAATCAACTCCCACAGAATTAGGTCAAAAGGGTTATCACCCTCCATCATGCCTCGAACGATATAGCGCATTTCGGCGGGCGTCCCCCTGCGCCCGGAGCGGCCGAGGCGCTGTACAAAGCTGGAACAGGTAAAAGGCGCGCCCAACTGCACTACCCGTTCCAACCCGCCTAGGTCGATGCCCAGCTCTAGTGTGCGCGTGGCAGCGGCGACCGCGGGTCCCTGCGCGTTTTTCAGCGCCTGCTCGGTTTCGTTGCGGATCGCCGCGGACAGGCTGCCGTGGTGCACGTAGTAGACGTCGGGATCGCCCGCCTCCCTCGCGTCCGCCCGCAACTTTTCAATGGTTTCCTCGCTCTCGGAGCGGCTGTTGGTGAAGATGATGCACTTTTTGCCGCGCACCTGTTTGTAAAGGTACGCGCGGCACGCCCTGTCCAGCGCTTCCGATTCCTCCTGCGGCATCTTGTCGGAGAAGGCGAAGCACTCCATCGCCAGGTTGAGCTTCCGGCCGCCCTCCCGGCTTTCGATCATCTGGACAGGTCGTGACGTACCCGCGCCAATCCACTTCTTCGCCGCCTCATAATCGTGGATGGTGGCGGAAAGGCCGACTCTGCGTGGAGAGCGCCCGGTCAGCTGCTCGATGCGCGCCAACTGGCACAACAGTTGCAGACCCCGATCCTGCCCCTGGAAGGCGTGCACTTCGTCAATGACGACGAACCTCAGGTCCGAGAGCATCTGCTTAAATTCACCGGAGCGGTTCATAAGCAGCGCTTCCAGCGACTCGGGCGTGATCTGGAGGATCCCCCGATGCAGCTTCACCGCCCGTGCCTTCTCGCTGGCGCTGCGGTCGCCGTGCCAGGCGAACACCGGCACATCCGCTTCTTTGAGCAGCTCTTCGATGCGCTCGAACTGGTCGTTGATCAGCGCCTTGAGCGGCCCGACGTACAGCGCGCCGAAGGATTTTGACGGCTGTTCGGAAAGCCGAGACAGGATTGGGAAGAACGCCGCTTCGGTTTTTCCCGACGCGGTGCCGGCGGCGATCAGCACGTGGTCCTCGGTATCCAGGATGGCGGAAATTGCCTGCGTCTGTACATCCCTAAGTTCGTTCCACCGGTTGCGGTAAATGAACTCCTGAATGTACGGAGCCAGCCGGTAGAAAGGATCGCTCATACGTCAAACTGCGCGAACCGGTCGTCCTCCAGCGCGTCCGGGTCCGCTTCGGCGGCGTGAACCTGAGCATTGCCGCCCGCCGCGAGTTGCTCGTAGGTCAGGCCGGGGTTCTGGAGGAGCAGGTTCAGGATCGGGATGAAGTCCCGGGTTACCTCGCGTGGCGTCAAAAGCTGATCGGCGCCCAGCCGCCCGGCGACGGACTCCATAAAGGCTACCAGCTGCGGCTGAGAAAGCGGCGATTCCACGTTGTGATGCGTTGAAAACACCTGCATGATGCGCTCCAGCAGCAAGTAGATCTCCTCGCTCACCAGCGTGCTGAGCCGGATAATCGGGCCGGAGTAGTCCATCATGCCGGGCTTCACCATGCGGCTCTCCTGAAGCCGGGATCGGAGTGCCTCATAACTGTACAGCCCGCGC
>JAEVZE010000418.1 GCA_023392395.1 Bacillota bacterium | reverse complement strand
TGACCGAGCCCATCGAGACCGGCCGCGCGCAGAAGATGATGGCGCAGTTTTCTGAGGTGCTGGGTCTCATGGTGGCCTCGGTGGCCACGGCGGCGCTGATCGCGCTGCTGGTGACGGGGGCGATGCTCAGGCTCTAAGGCTTTAACGGGAGGAGGCGGCAAAAGTGGAGAAGCTGACCGGCGTGTGCTTGAGGCTGGTCGCGCTGTGCGCGCTGTGCGCGCTACTAGAGCCTGCGGCGGAAGGATCCCAGCCGTGGCCAGGGCTCAAATTGATCGCGGGGCTGATGATCAGTGCGTCGATACTGGACTTCTTCCTGACGCTGGTCGGCGCGCTCTCGTTTTAAGGAGGGGGCATGGGCAATTTCTGGGCGGCGCTGAAGGGCGCGAAGCGGATGGAGTGGATCGTCCTAATGGCGGTCGCCGCGGCGCTGATCCTTTTGTTTGCCAGCCGCAGCGCCCCGGAGGGCGAGCGGACGGCGCTCGAGGCCCGGATGGAGGCGGTCCTGTCCACCGTCCGCGGCGCGGGCCGCGTTCGGGTGCTGGTGTCGGAGGGAGAGGGCGATTCCCAGGCGTTTGCGCAAGGGGAACAGAAGGCACGGGGCGTGGTGATCGTGACCGACGGCGCGGACGACATCAAGGTGGCACTGGAGCTGTCGGGCGCGGCGCAGGCGCTTCTGGGGGTGGACGCGGACAAAATTCAGGTGCTGAAGATGGAGGCTGACAAATGAAGACGATGGAGAATTTCCGCCTGGCATTTTACGCGCTGCGCCAGACCGACCGGCGCGCGCAGCTGATCCTGCTCGTTTCACTGCTCCTGGCGCTGGGCTCCATGTACATGCTGCTCTGGTCGGGCGGGCGGGGCGGCGAAGCGATCCCCAGTGCGTCTCCGGTGTACGAGCCGGTGGACTCCATCGCCCGCTTCCGTGGCGAACGGGAGCGCGTCCGGGCGGTGGAGGTGCAGCAGTTGAACGCGCTGATTCAGGACGCCGCTGCGGGGCAGGATCTGAAGGACCGCGCGCGCGAAAAGCTGGTTCAGCTGACGGAATGGATGGAGCAGGAGACGACCGTGGAGGGGATATTGCGCGCCGAAGGATACGTCGATCCGCTGGTGACGGTGCACGCGGATTCGGTCAACGTGCTGGTGCACCTGGAAACGCTGACCCAGGCGGACGCCGCGAGGATCCTGTCGCTGGCCGCCCGGGAAACCGGCGAAACCGGCGGCAACATCAAGGTCATTCCGGTCTCTTCGAGTGGAGGCTGACGAATGAGCCGGCAATTTGTCCGCGCCATTAAATCTTCCACAGTATTTGCTAAGATCGCTGAAATCTGTTATAATAAGGGCACACCCAAAGGAGGTGCCTCTTTGTTATGAGCGAAAATCTGCCAACCAATGTGCAGTTGGAATCGGGCGAACACGGCTCGGTCAGCTTTGCCACCGACGTCATCGCCACCATCGCGGGGCTGGCCGCCACCGAGGTGGAGGGCGTGGCTTCCATGGGCGGCGGCTCCTCGGGTCTGGCCGACATCCTGACCCGCCGTGGCCAGTCCACCAAGAGCCTCACCAAGGGCGTCAAGGTGGAGGTGGCGGAGGGCGCCGTCACCGTCGCCATCACCATCGTCGTCGAATTTGGTTCCCCCATCCCGGACGTGGCCTCCGGCATTCAAGAGAATGTCAAGAAGGCCATCGAAACCATGAGCGGGCTGACCGTCAAGTCCATCGACGTGCACGTGCAAGGCATGAGCTTTGAGCGCGAGCACCGCGCCGCCGCCGAGATCGAAATGCAGCAGCATGCGCTGCTGGGCGATCAGGAGCAGGCGGAAGATGAGGATTCGGAGGCGGACGGCCAGAGGTCGCCTGAAGAGGACACGTCGACCTGAACTGTATAGCGAAGGGAGAATGGCCATGAAGATCAGTTTCTCTGAACGCCTGTTGCTGGCTTTGTCCGGCATACTGGGCGTGTTTTTTGCCGGGGCGCTGGGCGTTGCCGCCTACCTGGGCGACAGGCTTGTTCTGACGGCAGGAAGTTATAAGGTTCAGCTCTATTCCGGCCTCTGGCCGGCGCTGGCGGTGGGCGTCGTTGCGTTGATCGTGCTGATTTGGGGCCTCAAGCTACTCTCGCTGGCCTTCAAGCGTGAGCCGAGAATGGACCGCTCCAGCGTGTCGGTGCAGCACACCGAAAACGGCTCGGTGCGCATCTCGGTGGCGGCGATGGACACCCTGGTCAAGCAGGCCATCGCCCATGACGAGGGCGTCGTGGACATCAAGACCTCCATCATCAACCATGAGGACTCGATTTCCGTCTCCATCGACATGACACTGGCCTCTGACGTGCACATCCCCAACGTCACCATGCTGATGCAGCGCTCCATCAAGAACTTCATTGAGGAGTTCTCCGGCATCGCGGTGCGCGAGGTGACCATCATGGTCTCCAAGATCATCGAGGTCACGCCGCAGCCGCCGCTCCACCTAACCAAGCCTGAACCCGTTAAGGCGCTCAAGGAGTCGCAGCTGCCCGAATTGGAGCAGAAGCTGGAGCCCGAACTGGAGCCGGAACCCGAGCCCGAGCCCGCACCGGTGAACGAGCCGGAGCCCGAACCTGAGCCCGAGCCGGAAGCGTCGATTGAGCCCGAGGCGCAGCCCGAAGCGCCGGAGATCCCCGAAACCGCGGCGGATGTGCAGCAGGAGTCGGAGGCGGCACCTGGCGAAGTGAGCGAAAAGGACGTCTGGTAGGAATACAGGAGGGCGAAGGATGAACAAGGAGACGGTCAAGAGCATCATCGGCATCGTCTGCGGCTTGATATCAGGCATTCTCATCCTGACCATCGGCTTTTGGAAGACGCTGCTCCTGGTGGCGCTGGCCACGCTGGGCTGGTGGCTGGCGGGCGCCAGACAGCTTCCGCAAGGCTTTTACGATTTGCTTGCGCGAATCAAATTTCCCTGGGACTAAAGCGGTGCCGGAAACCTGCGGAAGAGACGCGTTCCCAGAGCGCTTGTCGCGGGGGACGATGAAATGGTTTGAACGGGTTCGCCGGCAGTCTGAACGCCGCGATGGTTTCGTGGCGTTTTTTCCGGTCATGCCCAGACTGTAAGG
>JAEVZE010000388.1 GCA_023392395.1 Bacillota bacterium | reverse complement strand
CCGGCTTATGCTCTTTGGGCGGTTCCGGGGCGTCATAGCCGCATCCCCCGCCAATCGGATGCGCCCGCCCGGAGCCGTTCCATCCGGCCCGGGGCAGGCGGGTACTTGATGTCAGTTGCCGGTCAGCTCGTTCAGCTGCTGGTTGGCGGACTTCATCGCCTCTTCGGGCGTCGAGACGCCGGCCAGCATCTTGGAGAGCTCGGTGTAGATGATGGTGTCGCACTGCGCCCACATCGGGACCTTCGGACGCAGGTAGGCGTTGGCGCTGTCCCAGGCCAGCTGTACGGCGCCGCAGGACTTCAGGTTGGGCATCTTGGCGCCTTCTTCGCTGGCGGGATCGCTGATTCCCTTCTGCACGTCGGGCAGCGCGTAGACCGATTTCCTGGTCGGCGTGGAGCCGCCGGACGGGCTGGTCAGGCACAGGTACTGGGTCTGCGGAGAGGTCGCCCACACCAGGAACAGCCACGCGGCCTTCTGCTCCTGCTCGGTGGCGTAAGCCGAGATGCCGATGCCGGTGCCGCCAAAGATGTCGGCATGGCGCACGTCGCCCTTGGGCGCGATGGTCCAGCCGGTCTTGCCGACCACCTGAGACTTGGAAGCGTTCTCAAAGTCGGCGGAGAACTCGTGCCACTCGACGATCATCGCCAGATCGCCCGCGGCATAGCCTTCTGCTTCGCCCGACCAGTCCCAAGAGGTGGAGGACGGATCGGCGACTTCGTTCAGCTTTTTGTAGAAGGTCGCGGCCTTGATGGCAGCTTCGCTATCCAGCGCGGCCTTGCCGGGGTTGCCGGCGCCGATGCGCCCAGGTCGGTGTTCTCGAAGTAGTCCCCGCCAAAGGCGGCCAGGACGTTCGAGAAGTCGCACATCAGCGAGTCGTGCTGCTTGGCCTGCTGGCCGCAGCCGTACTTGACGCCCTGGATGGTGCCCGCGGCGGCCTGCTCGGTGATGTACTTGGCCACTTCATAGTACTGATCCCAGGTCATGTCGGCGCTGGGCGTCCAGTCGTATCCGAACTTGTCCATGAAGGCCTTCTTGTACGCTTCGTTGCCGAAGATGTCCGCACGGTAGGCCAGCACCATGGTCGGGTTGTCGTAGGGGATGGCCAGGAGCTTCTCCTTGTCGCCCATGTACGCGGTGCACAGAACCTGGCTCTCGAAGAAGTCCTCGAGGCCGCCCGGGATGTGGGGCAGCGCCGGGTCGTTGTTGAAGGTGTTCAGATCGACCAGATTGTCCTTGTTCTTGGCCATGATCTGCTGCGGGTCGAGGTAGATCACTTGGTACTTGGCGGTGCGGGCGTTGACGTCCAGGCCCACTTTCTCGACGACGGCGTTCAGGTCCGCCTGCTCGATGACCACCTTGATGCCGGTGACCTTCTCAAACTGCTCGATGTTGGCCGCGATGGCGGTCGAAGGCGTGGTGTTCTCGGAGATGAAGTTGAGCGTCGTGCCGGAGAACTGCTTCCAGTCGAAGCCCTCGGGCGCTTGAATCTTGGGCAGGCCCTCCACCCAGCCCTCAAAGGGGGCGTCGGCCAGTGTTGCTTCCGCCAGCGCGCCAAGGGACGCCGCCGGGAGCATCGTCAGGAGTAGGAGTAATGCCAGAATGGTTGCGAGCGTGCGCTTTTTCATGGTTTATCCTCCCTTTTATTGAACCTGAAGCCGCGCGGGACCGGCCGGGGCGCCATCCGCCCGGTCCCGTAAAGACTTCCGGCTGAATACCGCGTTCGCGCGCTCCGTGCGCCAAATACTACCAGTACTTTTCTATATCTATTTATAAAAAGTATTATAGCGAATCGATCACGCTTGTCAATAGGTTTCTGTTACATTTTATACGCTTTCACCAAGAAATATTTTTCGATTCAGATGTTTATCGAAATTTTTCCGCCAAAATTCCGCCTTTCCGTTAATCCCTCTGGTCACCGATTCTTTTTTCTGCTTTTTATCGATAAAGAAATTACGAAATAAACTCGGCGCGCATCGTTTCATGCCGGGTTGGAAAGACTATGTTTACACGAACGGGAGGGTTACATGATGGATCAGGACAAGCCTTTCATCGGCATGGGACACAATCCGGAAGGCCCGGATCTGCCGCTGGGCTTTGGCATGCTGCTGGCACAGGAACCGGCGGCCGTCTCCAGGTACGGCGAACTCACAAACGAAGAAAAGTCGTCGGTCATTCGCTACATTCAGTCGGGCGTCACCGGCGAGGACGCGAAGAACCGGATCGCGGACGCCGTCTACGGCCTCCGGGACGGCAACATGGGCTTTTTGAACGGAGGCCGCTGAGAACGTCCGTCGGTTTTTGGGCGCGAAGGAAGAGCCGCTGCGCGAGCCTGAATTTCTCCGCTCTTTCCGGGCGGCTCGCTGACTGGAGGGATTGTTTCGTATACCAGTGTGTGTACTGAGTATATGAAATACGTTCCCGGCATGCATGTCGCCGGGAACGATGAAAGCCCTGGCGGGGTTTATCCGCATGAAGAAGCCCGCGGCAATCACTTGCCGCGGGCTTTCCCAATTCGAAAGATGATCAGCAGATTTGATTCAACTGCTTTTTAGATCGCGCGCTCCACCTTGCCGCTGCGCAGGCAACGGGTGCAAACGCTCATCCGCTGGGGCGCGCCGCCCACGATCACCCGCACGCGCTGCGTGTTGGGCGCCCAAGTCCTCTTCGTCTTCTTATTGGAATGGCTGACGTTGTTCCCGGACGAAATGCCCTTATGGCACACTTCGCAAAATTTGCCCATCTGCTACACCTCCTTCAGGCGTAAATTGACATCAAAACAGCAGTATTATACCATTAGCCAAGCGCGAATGCAACCCCCC
>JAEVZE010000380.1 GCA_023392395.1 Bacillota bacterium | reverse complement strand
CGCTCGTAGTTGCCGCCGCCCCAGATGCGCAGCATGTTGAAGTTGCAGTCCTTCGCGTCCCGGATCAGCGTCTCGTACTTTTCCCGGCTGACGCGCGCGTAGATGGAATCGGACGGAATCCAGTCGCCACCCTTGCAGTAGATCGCTTTGCCGTTGACCATGACCGCAAACCGGCGGTCGTTCGCGGCATACTTGGTCAGATCCAGCGCCACGGTGCGGATGCCGAAACGCGCGGGTTCGGAAACGGCGGCCGCGGTTTCGGTCCGGACGGTGGCCCGCACTTCGTACAGTGGCTGTTCACCCGCGCCGCTGGGCCACCACAGCTTCGCGTGCTCGATCACGGCCTCAAAGTCCACGTAGTTCGCGCCGCTGACGGCCAGCACGCTGCGGTTCAGGGTGAGCACAGTCTTCCCCTGGTGCGAGACCTCGATCGTCACATCCGCTTCCTGGGTGGAGAGTAGAAGCAGGCTCTCAAACTCCAGTGAGAAGCGCATTCTGGCGTTTTCATCGGCGGCGAGGGTCACCGCGTGCACGCGCGTCACCGCCACGTCCCCAAGGAAGTGGAGCCAGGCGTTCTTGACGATTCCGACGGTGCCGATTCTCGGGCCCCAGTCCCAGCCGTAGACGTACTGCGGCTTTCGGAGCATGGCGCGCGCCTTTTCGCCGCGGTCGCCCCGGCCCACCTCGTACTCGGTGCAGATGTGGTCGGCCAGGTAGTCGTAATCGCCCTTGCTGACGCGCTCCGGGCCCATCGTGAGCCGGACGAGCAGCGTATTTTCGCCGGGCTTCAGGGACTCCTTCACGTCCGCGATGAACGGGAAGTGGCAGCTGTTGTGCTCGCCCACCCAGCGCCCATTGACGAAGACGTCCGCGAACAGGTCCAGGCTCTCCAGTTCCAGCCGCGCGGCGCGGGACTTCAGGTCTTCTTCCGTCACCTCAAACGACTTCTTGAACCACCAGCTCCGGCGCTCCATCCACTCGCAGTCGTAGCTGTAATCGGCCACGACCGGGTCCTTGATGACGCCGTGCGCGATCAGCGGCATGTGCGCGTCCAGCGGGAGGTCGCCGGCCTCGAGGAAGTCCTGTGCCTCCAGTACGCTGAGCACATCCCGGGCGGTGACGTCCAGATTTCGATTCAGCAATTGCCAGCCCCGGTTGAGCGACTGTTTCATGTGCGGTTCTCCTTTTCAAATGGTCGTGATGGATGCCTACCCTTTCAGCGCGCCCGACATCATGCCTTGGATGATCTGCTTGGAAAACGCGAAGTACAGTACGATCGCTGGCGCCATCGCGATCACCATCGTGGTCATCATCTTGGGGTAATCGCTCTGGTACACGCCTTTGAACATCGTAAGGCCCAGCGGCAGCGTGAACAGCTTCTGATCGTTCAAAAGCACCAGCGAAAAGCTGAACTCGTTCCAGCAGCTGAAGAACGTGATGATGCCCACCGTGACCAGGATTGGCGTCACCAGCGGAAGGATGATCGTGAACAGCGTTCGGGAAAACGAAGCGCCGTCGATGGACGCCGCCTCTTCGATGTCCCTGGGAATGGTGCTCATGAAGCTCTCCACCAGGAACAGCGACATCGGCAGGTTGAACGCCACGTTGGGCAGCACGACCGTGTACCAGTGATCGTTCAGGTGCGTGTTGCTGAACAGGATGTAGATCGGGATCAGCAGCGCGTGCATCGGTACCAGCATTCCCAGCATGTACAGCGTGTACAGCGCCGTGCGGCCGCGGAAGCGGTAGCGCGAGATGAAGTAGCCGTTGATGAACCCGAACAGCACGATGAACACCAGGGACAGCGCGGTGTTGCGAACGGTGTTGAACATGTAGGCGCCGATCGTGCCCGCGGAGAAGATCTTGATGTAATTGTCCAGGTGGATTACAGTCGGCAGCCCCAGGATGTTCCGCTCGAACTCCCGGCTCTTTTTCAGCGAGGAATACACCATCCAGAGGACCGGATACACGCAGGTGATCGAGAACAGCCACATGACCAGGTTGGCGGCGATGCGGCCGATCACCCTGGACGGCGCGTTTTTGCCTCGCATGACCACTTCACGATGGCCTGCGTCCTTGATGCCCGCGGTCATTCCAACGCCCCCCCTCTGGTCGCCCGCGTCAACAGCGCGCGCGCGCCGGTCACGAGCGTCATGCTGATCACCAGAATGCCGATGGAGAGCGTGGAGCCGTAGCCCATGTTGACCTGCATGAACGACACGTTGTAGGAGTACATCGCCATCACGCTGGAGGCGTAGCCCGGGCCGCCGCGCGTCATCGCGTAGATGTGGTCAAACGCGCGCATGTTGCCGGAAATGCACAGCATAACGCAGATGATCAGTGTGTTTCGGATCATCGGCAGCGTGATGTGGATCGCGCGCCGGAAGCCGCCCGCGCCGTCAAGCTCCGCCATCTCGAAAACCTCCGACGAGATGGACGTCATCGCGGCCAAAATAATCACCAGATACATCCCGATGTATTGCCACACCAGCGGAATGCTCACCACCGGCATAATCACCGCCGGGTCCGAAAGCCACACGCGGATCATGTCGCTCCGGCCGATCATTCCGAGCAAGAGATTCAGGATGCCGTAATTGTAGTCATAGATCATCGTCCACACGAAGCCCACCACCACCGCGCTGAGCGTGACCGGGAAATAGCTGACCGCGCGGTGCAGACCTTTGAGCTTGAGCCCTTTGGCGTTGAGCAGGCAGGCGAACAGAAACGCCAGCCCGATCTGGCCGATCAGGCAAAACACCGTCAAATACACGTTGTTGCCGAACGACGACCAGAAGATCGGGTCCGTGAGCATCGCGCGGTAGTTCTCAAGGCCGATCGGCGTCATTTTCTGGCCGCCCGGCCAGTTGAAGGTGCTGTAGTAGACCGCGGTGAAGATGGGTACGATGACCACAAACAAAAATAGCGCAAGGCTAGGCAAAAGATATAGCGCCATGGTGAGCCTGGACGGGCCGATGCGCTTGTTCATCGCGCTGCCTCCCTTCCCGAATGATTGTGAAAGCCATGGTGCGCTGCCGTAAGAAACACGGGCGGGGGCAGCGCCCCGCCCGTGTGTGGTCGTTTCTCCGGCCGGAAGGGATCAGCCCAGCTTCTCCTGCTCGGCCTGGATCGACTGCGCGACGGCTTCCGGCGTGGCGGTGCCGCTGAGCAGTTCCTGGATCTTGGAGTTCATGACGTCAATCACGGCGCCGTCCATCTGGATGTCGTAGATCGGAACCAGCTTCAGATCGCTGACAAGCTCAAGGAAGCGCTGCGAGAGCTCGGGCATGGCGGATTTGTCCGCCACCGGGACTTCGCACTGGCCGAGCATGCCGCTGTCCTTCATCAGGTACTCGGAGTATTCCACGCCCGTGGTGGCCTTGACGTACTCGATGGCCATGTCCAGCGCCTTGCCCGTGAGCTTGGAGCTGACGCTCTGGGACCAGCCCGCGCCGCCCGAAACCGCTTTGGCATCGCCCTTCATGTTCGGAACGGACGGAAGCACGGCGATCTGGGTGTTCTTGATGACCTCTTCGTCGGCGTTGGCCAGCAGGTACGAGATGGTCCACACGCCTTCCAGCGTGGCCGCGGCCTTGCCGGTTCCGTAGAGGTTGTCGGACTGCTCGTTGTTGATCGCGTTGAAGTCGATGTTGAACAGCTGGGCCATCTCCTGGCTGTATTTGAGCGTCTCGACGAATTCAGGATCGGTGAACTTGGCCTTGCCGTCGTTCAGGATGATCGACTGCGTCCAGTCGGTGCCGGTGAAGCGGTCGCCCAGCGTGGAGATGATGCAGGACTCAAAGGGCCATTTGTCCTTGTTGCCCAGCGAGATCATGGTGACGCCCTTCGCCTTGAACTTCTCGTTGGCGTCCATCAGTTCCTCCCAGGTGGCCGGGAAGTGGTCGTAGCCGATGTCGGCGAACATCGCCTGGTTCCAGTACACCAGCGAGGTCACGGTGAACTGGATCGGGGACGCCAGGATCTTGCCATCCCGGGTGAAGGGGAGGAAGATGCCGTCGCGGTACAGGGAGGTGTCGATCTTGCCGGTCAGATCGGCCATGAGGTTGTTGTCATAGAAGTTCTGCACCCAGCTGCCCTTGGTGAAGAAGATGTCGGGCATCTCGTTCGCGGCCGCCAGCGCCATGATCTTGGTGTGGTAGTCGGCCTGCTGCAGCGTGGTTTCGTTGAGCACCACGTCGGGATGCTCCGCCAGGAACTTCTCCTTCATGGCGTGGTATGCGCGGTTCTCGACGTTGCTGTCGGCGGTCTCGGGGGTGTGGAAGTGCATCAGGTTGAGGACGATCTTTTCCTCGGCCGCGGCCATGGAAGTCGGCATCGCCAGTACCATCGCCAGCACCATGAGGAGCGCGAGAAGACTGCGTTTCATGAACCTTACCTCCCAGATTGATTTGTTCCCGGTGAGCAACGATTAAATTCTAAACGAAATCTTTCAAATTTGAAAGAGCGATTGTTTCCGAAAATGGGGGAACTGATGTCCAAACGGGTTTGTTTGGCAGGCGCGCCCGATTCATTGAAGCATAAAACTGCAACATATTATCCCGAATTGTTGACAAATATCCCGCGATATTGTACGATGCATCCGTATCCGGGCGTACAAATGCGATGTTTCTGAGGTGATCCATGAAACGGTCCAACGATCTGCGCAAAAAGCTCATCTGGTTTGCGATCGCCGTGGTCATGATCCCCATGATCATTCTGTACCTGATGATCCTGGCGTTTTTTACCAATCGTTCCATCGAGGAAAACCAGCGCTACGCCTATCATAACATTCAGAGCATCTCAAGCACGCTGGATTCCGCGTTCAGCGGGCTGAACGAACTTTCGCTGTTCATGCTGGCCAACCCTGCCGTGCGGAACTATCTCGCGGAGCCGTCGGAAAGCGCGCTGTACGCGCAGGTCAACAGTTCCCTGCAGCTTCTGCCCTTCAGTTCCAAGTATTATAAGACCGTGTCCGTCATCTCCGACTCGCGCGAACTGCTGTACTCCGGCATATTCAACAACAAGAGCATCACCCAGTCCGACCGCGAGCGCGCCGACCAGCTGATGGGCACCAGCTTCTGGTCGATCCGCCCGGGCGACGTGTCGCTGATCCGGCTGATGCGCGACACCAACCGGCTCAGCCGCGCGCTGGGCTACATCAAAATCGAGGTAAACCAGTCCGCGCTCACGGACATCATGGCCTCGCCGGATTCGCTGCCCAGGAGCAGCTGCCTTTTGATGACCGATGCGGGCGTCCTGCTCAGCCGCGGCGAGATTCCGGAGGGACTTCTTGAGGACGAGGCATTTTCCTACGAATCGCTGTCCAAAGGGAAGCGGGACAGCGCGAGCATCAGCCTGGCCGGGCGCACCTACAGTTACTCCACGCGCCCGGTGTTCGAAGGCAAGGTTGTGGTGGTGTCGCTTCTGGACCGCGCGGAACTGTTCCAGATGGATTCGCTCCTTGTGTGGAGCATCGCGGCCGCGCTTATGATGTCGGCGCTGTTTGCGTCCATCCTGATCGCGTACTATACGCGGCGCGTGTTTGATCCGCTGAAAAAACTGGGCGAAGTGATGGTAGGCATCGAGCAGCGGGATTTTGACTCCGGGTTTGTCATTCCCGGAAACAACGAAATCACGCTGCTGGTCAGCCAGTTCAACCTGATGTGCAGGCGCCTCAAGATGATGCATGAACAGGTGTACCTGTCCGAAATAAAGCTGCGCGACGCCGAGCTTCACGCGCTGCAGTCCGAGATCAACCCGCACTTCCTGTACAACACGCTGGACACGATCTACTGGATGAGCGAGATCAGCCACACCTGGAAGGTGTCCGAAATGGTCAAATCGCTCTCCAACCTCTTCCGCATCGCGCTCGCGCCGGCCTCGGACGGGCTGGTGCCGCTCAAGCTGGAGCGGGAGTACATCGAGTGCTACCTCACCATTCAGCAGGTGCGCTATCAGGATCAGATCCGGTTTGAGTTCTACGTGCAGGAGGGACTGGACGAACTGATGGTGCTCAAGCTGCTGTTGCAGCCGATCGTCGAGAACGCCATCATCCACGGCGTGGAGCCGGCGGGTGGCGGCCGCGTGGTGATCAACATCTACCGCGAGGACGACGACCTCGTGTACAAGGTGTTCAACGAAGGGAGCGGCGTGGACGTTGAAGAGATGAAAAAGCTATTGTGCGAGGAGCAGCCCCAAAAGCGCGGGCTGGCCATCCGCAATGTGAACGCGCGGCTGAAGCTGCGGTTCGGGAGCGACTACGCGCCGGTTTTTGAGAACGTTCCGGGCGGCGTGCTGGTGACGATCCACCAGCCCGTGTCCGGCGCGAAGGGGGGAGAGGACGCATGATCCGGCTTTTGCTTGTGGACGACGAGGCGGTCATTCGCCAGGGCCTCCGGCAGGCGGTCTGCTGGGCGGATTACGGCATCGAGGTCGTCGGCGAGGCGCGAAGCGGCGCGGAGGCGCTTCAGAAGGCGCGGGCGCTGTGGCCCGACATCGTCATCACCGACGTGCGCATGAGCGAGGGTGACGGCCTGAGCCTCGCAAAGCGGCTGCCCGAAATTCTGCCGGACGTGCGCATGATCATGCTCAGCGGCTACAGCGACATGCAGTACATGATGGAGGCGATCAAGTACGGGGTGCGCGACTACCTGCTCAAGCCCGCCGGCTCTTCGGAAATCCTCGCCTCCGTCATCAAGCTGCGCGACGAGATTCTGGTCGAAAAGGAGAAGCATCAGCAGAACAGCCGCATCGAGCACCTGATCAGCGAGAGCATGGACACGCTCAAGGCGCTGTTCTTCGAGGATCTGCTCGCGGGCAGGCTGGATGGCGCCCGGGCGCTGGAGCGCGCGCGCACGCTGGGTGTAGACCTCTCCGGCCCCAAATACGGGCTGATCATGGCCGTCCCCGGGGCCGGGCGGGACTGGGAAATGCTGCAACTGCTCTCCAACCAGCTCGAAGAGTTTCGCCCCGCGCTGCACACGCGATCGAGCGGCGCGATCGCGGCCATCCTGAATGTGGAGCGTGTGCCGGAAGCGCAAAGGCTGGACGCGCTGGCCGGGCGGCTGAACGGCCTCGTCGATCCGATGGCCAAGCTTTCAGCCGGCGCGTGCGAATCGCTCCCGGAACTGGGCGCGCTCCGGGAGGCGCTGGAGGCGATGCAGGCGCGCTCCATCTGGTTTCCCGCCGCGCGCTGTCTTCAGGCGCGGGCGTCGGAAGCGTTCGCATCCGTGCCGGAATCGGAGCTTCTGCCGCTGGAGCGGGCGATTGTGCAGGGCGTGCGGTCGGGCAACGCGACTGCGTTCTCGGAGGGCGTGGATTCGCTGTTTCGGTTGCTGGAGCGCGTGAAGCCCGCGCGCGCGCAATTTCAGGAGATCCTGCTGGGCGTCGCCCGTTCCATCCAGGTGTTCAGCGAGGACAGCGGCCTTTACGGCGTGCTGGAAGCGCTGTTTGCGTCGCCGTACACCGTGGACCGGGTCAAGGCGGCCATTCTGGAGAGCATGAACGGCGTCTATTCGCAGTACGGGCCGCAGATCAGAAACGCGTTGACCTACATGTCGGAGCACTTTGACAGCGACCTGTCGCTTTCGGACGTGGCGCAGGTATTGTACATCTCTCCAAGCTACCTCACGCGCCTGCTCAAAAACGCGACCGGGCGCGGCTTCAACGACTGGCTGCACCTGATCCGAATCAACAAGGCGAAGAAGCTCCTGGAGCAGTCCGGCCTGCACCACTACGAGATCGCCGAGCGCGTCGGCTACCGGTCCTACAAGATCTTCAGCGAATATTTTCTTAAGCTGGCGGGCATGAGCGCGCGCAGCTACCGGGAAAGCGTAATGAACCGAAAGAAGTAATATCAAAACGAGTCGATCGCGGATGCGCTCAGCCCGGCCGAGCGCATCCGCGTTTTCCAGTCCTTTTTCTGTTCGTCGCCCGCAGTTCGCGCCGGGACCTTGTATTCCCTTCCGATTGCCCGGGCCTTGCCGCGGCCCATGTCGTGATAGGGCAGGATTTCGATGCCCAGAAGCGACGGATAGGCCTCCTCAAGCGCCGCGAGGAACAGAAAGTGCCCGTCCGTATCGTTGAGGCCGGGTACGACCGGACAGCGCAGGAGAACTGGCGCGCCCAGCGCCATCAGTTGGTCCAGATTCTTCAGGATGCGGCCATTGTCCACGCCCGTCAGCGCCCTGTGTTCCGCCTGCGTCGCCTTGATGTCGTACAGGAACAGGTCGGTCAGCGGCAGCGCGCGCCGTATATCCTCCCAGCGCGCGTATCCGCTGATTTCCACGCAGATGTTGAGCGATTGTTTCTTCGCCAGCTCGAGAACCTCCAGAAGAAAAGCAGGCTGGGCGAAGGGTTCGCCGCCCGAAACGGTCAGCCCGCCGCCGGTGGCGGCGTAGTACGCCGCGTCCTTGAGCGCGATCTCCACGACCTGTTCGGCGCGCATGCGTTCCCCGTACCACTTGAGCGCGCCCGAAGGGCAGGCCTCGACGCAGCGGCCGCACAGCACGCAGGCGGCGCGGTTCAGCGCGTGGACACCGCCGTCAAACCGGTGCGCGCCGGAGGGACACGCGCGTTCGCACGCGCGGCACAGCGCACATTTGTCCTGAAACAGCGCAAGTTCCGGCGCGAAGTACTGTGATTCTGGGTTGTGGCACCACAGGCACCTGAGCGGACAGCCCTTGAAAAACACGGTTGTGCGAACGCCTGGGCCGTCGTGCATGGAGCATCGCTGGATGTCGAAGACGACGCCGTCCATCGTCAGTACAGCGTGCGGCTGATCAGTTCCAGCTGCACATCCCGGTCCAGGTCGATGAAGCGCGCGCTGAAACCGCCGACCCGCACCAGAAGGTTCGGGTAGTCCTCCGGGCGCCTTAACGCGTTTTCGAGGTCGCCGCGCCCCAGGACCGTCACCATCGCCTGGGATCCGCCGCTTGCGAAGTATACGCGGAGCAGCCCCTTCGTCTTTGGGAGAAGCTCGCCGAACATCTCGTGGGAAAAGCGCATGTTCTGCACCGAACCCGCGTGCTCATCGCATTTGAGCTTCACCAGCGAATTGAGCATCGCCGTGATGCCGCTACGGTCCATGCCGCCGGTGGGGTTGTTGGCGTTGGCCATAAACGTGTGCGCGAGCCGCCCGTCGGCGGACGCGCCGGTGGTCAGGCCGAAGGTGGTGTTCATTGAGTTGTTGATGGTCACGTTCAGGTAGGAGTCAAGGCCCGCAGACCCGGCGCTCCTTAGGATCATGCCGCACACGTCGTCGTGCAGACGCTTTGCGGTTTCGTCCGCCTCCGGGTCGTCGTTTCCGAACTTGGGCGCGTCCAGGAGCAGTTTCCTGAGGCCTTCCTGTCCCTGAAAATCCGTTTCGAGCGCCTGCCTCAGCGCCTCCGCGCTCACCCGTTTTTCCTGATACACGCACCGGCGGATGGCGGTCAGGCTGTCCGCGCTGTTGGTATTGCCGTAGGTCTCCAGCGTGCCGCCGAGGTGCCGGACGCCGCCCGCAAACATGGGCAGCGCGCGCTCGATGCAGTCGTCGTACAGCATCGTGAAGTACAGAAACGGCGCTTCCTCCACGCATACGTCATACTCCAGCTTTTCCTGCTCCGCAAGCAGCCGGATATAGCGCCCCAATTCGGAAACATACGCCTGATAGAAGCCCTCGAAATCGGCATGCCGCGAAAGCGCGCCCGACGCGATCAGCCCGTTCAGGCATTGCAGCAGATTGATGGCGCCACTGGGGGTGCCGAAGCTCTGCCCATACAGGATGTATTCGCCGCAGCCAAACGGCAGGTAGCGCTCCGCCATCCTGGCATCCACTTGAAACGCGTGCATGACGGCCGGAATGTTCACGTCGTCGTTGTAGAGGATCGGGTAGGTCACGCCGTCGCCCAGCATCTCGATGGCCTTTTCATACAGGCGCGGGTCCATCCCGTCATAGAACCGGAACGTGAGCTGCGGCAGGATGTCCCGGAGTTCGTGGGACGCCTTGAGCCCCATTAGCGCGAATTGATCGGCGGCGTGTTCGTTTTTGCGACCACGCCCGCCCAGCGCGATGCGCCCGTCCCACGCCGGCCCGCGCTCGATCACCATTTCCCAGAGGTTTCGGACCAGCGCGTAGGCCGTGTCGCCGGTCAGTTCCCCCGACGCGAGGTCGGCTTCGAGATATCCGCCCAGGTACTCGTCGGGCCGCCCGTAGTTGAACGAACCCGCCAGAACGTAGTACAGGTATGAAAGCTGCATCGCCTGCCACATCGTCCTGGGCGGACGCGCCGAAATCCATTCCAGGTTCTCCGCCATCCGCCGAAGCTGCGCGGCTCTGGAAGCGGCCGCCGTTTGGACCATTTGTTTGAGCAGCGCCGCGTACCTTCGGCAGATGGCGCCCATGTCCTGAAGCGCGGCCCCGAGC
>JAEVZE010000376.1 GCA_023392395.1 Bacillota bacterium | reverse complement strand
GCCATGGGTGTACGGGGAGAACTGCCTCCCGGTTACTCGCCGGCCTCGGCGTACAGCGCGTTGATCGCGCCGACCATCTTGGTGGAAGCATCCTCAGGCGACAGCGTGCCCTGCGCGACTTCCTCGGAGATATCGGCGATCACGCTCGGCCAGAACACGCTGGACTTGAAGAAATCCATCTGTTTGATGCCGCCGAGCTGGGCCGTCGCGGAAACCTTGGCGACCGGCAGAGTCTGGGTTTCGGGATCGTTCATGACGTCGGAGCGCAGCACCGGGCGGCCGACGTAGCTGGTGAATTCCTTCTGCTGTTCATAGCTGGTGATGTAAATCAGCCACTTGGCGATCAGCTCGTTGCGGGCTTCGTCGCCGCTGTCGATGGCGTAGACGGCGTCCCAGCCCTTCATGCCGCCGTTCTTGCCGCCCTCGGTGAAGGCCGGCAGCGCCACGATGTCGTAGTTGACGCCGCTGGCGTCGTAGCCTTCCACGTTCCAGGGGCCGTCGATCATGAAGGCTTCCTTATTGGTCTTGAGCGCCTCGCGCGCGGCGTCGTCGTTGCGGGTCAGGGTGCTGCAATAGGGGGCGAGGGCCTTGATGACGTTGAAGGTGGGAACGAGCTGCTCGGCCTTGACGGTGGTCGCGCCGTTCTCATAGCCAGGGGTCAGCGTTGGCTCGGAGGCCATGATGCCGCCGGCGGTGTACCAGTCGCCGGACCACTTGTGGGTGGCGGTGTAGCCCTTCTCGGTCACGATCTTACACTGTTCAACGAAGGCGTCCCAGGTCGGAGTGCCCTGGGCGGGATCGATGCCGCACGCTTTCAGCACGTCGAGGTTGCGGAAGATGATCGGGATGTAGCTCATGAACGGGAGCGCCCACATGCCGCCGTCCAACTGGACGGTCTCGATGGCCTCGGGGATCCAGCCGTTCTTGTAGGCATCATCGGTCGCGTCATAATAGGGCTTGAGGTCGAGGAGCTTGACGGATTCGTAGTACTTCTTGCCGTCGCGGAAGCTGGCCGAATAGCAGTCGGGGAGTCCGACGCCCGCCATGATGCCGGTCAAAAGGTCGTTGTCATTCTTGCCAATCATGGTGATGGACTTGACCTGGGGGTTGGCCTTGACGAACGCGTCCGCCCACTTGTTAAAAAGCTCGCCCTGCTTGCCGCTCGTCCAGTCGGAATAGACCCAGAACACCAGGTCGTAGCCGCTTTGGTCGGCCAGCGCGCTCAGAGGTCCTACAAGGGATACGACCATCAGAACGACCAGGAACACCGACAGGCACCTTTTCATGTTCTTTCCTCCCCATGATGTTAGGCTATGGATTCTCCAACGTTCAGGGCGTCTTCCGCTCGCCCTTTTCGTCGAAGTGGGCCTCGAAGTTGATGTCGACCGCGTACAGACCGTAGCGCGCACCGCCGACCAACTCATTCTTATCCGCGTTGACGCGGAACCCGTAGAACCAGAACGGAAAGACATAGACAAATGGTGTAAGGTACTCGTTCTCCAGACTGGGCATTTCGATGATGTGGGAAGCGAGCTTGCGCATCGCGGGATTCGGCGCGTCGGTCAATACGACGACCGGAGTCTTCGAAAGGTAAATTCCGGCCAAAACGTCCATGGTCTTCGGGATTGCCGGGCCGTTCGGCGCGATGATGATCAGCGGCGTGGTCGCCCCCAACTCGCGGAAGCGACCGTGCGCGAAGTCCTCCAGCTCCTCGCCCGCGCCGAGCTGCCAACAGAATTCGCTGATCTTGAGCGCGCCCTCCTGCATGGTGCCGTGGTTGGGGCCGCTGCCCAGCGCGATATGGGTGGTGGAGCCGAGGTCGCGCATGTCTTTGACGACCTCGCCCACGTGGTCGTACAGCGCCGGGAGGCAGGTCAGCTTTCCAAGGGCCTTGTCGAGCTGCAAGCGCCAGTACGCCTCGCCCGCCGTGTCCAGCGCGCCGCGAATGCGCCCGATCAGGATCGAAAGCTCATACGCGCCCAGCAGCAGGAACAGGTGGGATACCGAGTACGGGTGCCGGGCGTCGCCGCGCCGCTCGATCTGACAGTCGGTCACGATGCGGTATTCCGCCGCCCTCGCGCAGGCGATATCGCCTTCGCCGGACAGGCAAACCGTCAGCGCGCCCTTCGCGCGGGCGGCCTGAAGGCTCATTTCAACGCTCTTGGTGTTCCCGCTGCAGCTGACGCCCACCACCAGCGTCTTTTCAGGCTGGAGAAGATAATCCTCCGGATACCGGCTGAACTCGAACGCGGCCATGGCGCGGGCGTTCAGGCGGGCGATGTGCGCGAAGTAGGTTTCTGCGTTCATTGCCGTGGCCAGCGAAGTGCCCTGCCCGACCACATAGACCGTCTCAACCGTCGCGAATCTCCCGGACTCCGCGAAGGCTTCGAGGCTCTCCCGGGTCATCCTCCGGGTAGGCTCCCAGAATTCCGGGCGGGCGCTGGAGAGCATCAGATCGAGTAATGCCTGATTTCGATTTACAATTTCGGTGGACATGATGGTTACTCCTTCTGTATGGAAATCATTCCCTCATCCATCGCGGAAAGCGCCACCGTTGCCGCGCCCAGTACGCCAGCCTCATCCACGCCCAGCGCCGACAATTCAAGCAGCGCATCCCACGAAACGTTGAAGCGTTTACAATCCGCCGCGATTCTTTCTCTGATCAGCTTCAGTATCCTCGGGTCCGCCATGACGCCGCCGCCAAGTACGAATACCCCCGGATCAAGCAGCAGCGACAGGTTGATCAGCGCAAGGCTGGCCATTTCAACAAAGCGGTCAACCGCGGCTTTCGCCAGCGGATCGCCATTGCCAAAGTGCGCGAACACATCCCGGCCGTTTTCCGCATTTTGCGCGAGCGCGCTCCCGGGGTAGGCTTCGCGAAGGCGGACGGTTTCCTCATACAGGCCCTTGCCCGAAACCACGCTCTCCAGCGGCGCCGGTTCGCCGCTGCCCCGCGGCCACAGGCAGATACCCAGTTCGCCCGCGAAGTTCCGGTGGCCGCGCACCAAGTGTCCGCCCGACACGATGCCGGCCGCGGTGCCTGTCCCAATG
>JAEVZE010000374.1 GCA_023392395.1 Bacillota bacterium | reverse complement strand
TGTTCAACCCGTTGCAGATCGACTTCTACGGCAAGGGCGCCGCCGCGCTGTCCATCAAGGAGAGTGCAAACACCGGCAAAAATCACGGCGTATACCTCCGGGATGAGCAGGGAAACGTAGGGCGCTTCCTGCACAAGCAGCCGGTGGAGACCTTGGCGGGCCAGGGCGCGGTCGACGCGCGGGGCAACGTGGACATCGACACCGGCGCGGTTATCCTAGGTTCGTCCATTCTCGGCGACTTGTACGGCCTGATCGATTCGGACGAGAAGTACCGCGCGTTCGTCAACGAGGAGGCGCGGCTTTCCTTCTATGCGGACTTTTTATACCCGCTGGCCAGCGGCTCCACGTTGGAGCAGTACCATTGGGAGCAGCCAGAGGGCGCGTTCACCGACGCGCTGGCGGCCTGCCAAGCGGCGCTGTGGGAGGCGCTGAACAAGTACCGGATGAAGCTAATTCGGCTGTCTCCGGCGTCGTTTATCCACTTCGGGACGACGCGGGAGCTCCTGGAATTCGTGACAAATGGCCTGTCCCGGTATCACTTCCTCGAATGGTCTACCAGCGTAAATACCAACCTGCGCGCCGGTCGCTTTGCCGCCAACAACGCCTACGTCAGCAAATCCGCCAGCGTGGGCGAGGGCTCCTACATTGAGGACAGCTACATCCACGCGGGGACGGTCATCGGCAGGGGTTCGGTGATCTCCGGGGTGACCCTGAACGGCGAAACGGTGCCCGACGGCGTCGCGCTCCACGCGCTCAAGCTGTGCGACGGGCGCTTCGTGGCGCGCATCTACGGTGTGGACGACAACCCCAAGGAAGCCCGGCTGTTCGCCAAGCCGCTGAACCAGCCGCTGTGGACCGCGCCGCTCTATCCGGTGCGGGATTCCATCTCCGGAGCGGTTGCGGCCGCGCTGGAACGCTATTCGAGCGCCTTCACCGGCGAGGAGGGAGAATGCTTGAGCCTTAAGGACAGCTTCGAGCGGGCGGACGTGCCTGCCGTGCTGCCCTGGCAGGAAAAGCTGTCCGACAAGGTGCGGGTGGAGATGCTCCTCGAGGCGATTTCGGAGCGTACGGCGCTGGACGAGGCCGTCGGGGTGTTTCGGCACGGCTTCTCCGCCTATGCGAAGGACCTGCTGCTGGCGGAGGCCGAGCGGCAGGACCTGGGCGACCTCGCGGGCTTCGGCCGCGCGGTGCGGGTGTACCGCGCGCTCTCCATGCTCGCTGGCGGGAAGGAGCGGGAGCGGTATTCCGACATCTGCTTCGGCGCGATCCGGGAGGCGATCCTGCGCGGGGCCGTGGCGGGCCTGAAGTACGACGCGTCCTGCACCATCGCAAAGGACGAGGTGGTGGTGCGCCTGCCGGTCCGGGTCAACTGGGGCGGGGGCTGGAGCGATACGCCGCCCTACTGCATGGAGCACGGCGGCACGGTGCTGAACGCCGCGGTCGCGCTGGAGGGAAGGCTGCCCGTAGAGGTGATGCTCCGGAGGCTGGACGAGCCCAAGGTGATCCTGGCAAGTGCCGACAACGGCTCCTACCAGGAGTTCACCCGGACGGAGGACCTGCAGGACGGCAGCAACCCCTATGATCCCTTCGCACTGCACAAGGCGGCGCTGATCGCCTGCGGCATCGTCCCCCACGGGGAGCGCGTTCCGCTGGAGGCGATCATCGATCTCCTGGGCGGGGGGATCTACCTCTCGACACAGGTGGAAGGCGTGCCCAGGGGCTCGGGCCTCGGGACCAGCAGCATCCTGGCGGGAGCCTGCGTGAAGGGCATCTTTGAGTTCACCGGCACGCCCATCTCCGACGAGGAGCTGTACAATCGGGTATTGTGCATGGAGCAGCTGATGTCCACCGGCGGCGGCTGGCAAGATCAGGTGGGCGGCCTCGCGCCGGGGATCAAGATGGTGACAGCGGACGCCGGGCTTCACCAGAAAGTCCATTGCACGCCAATCCGGATAAGCGCCGAGACGCTTTCGGAGCTGGAAGACCGGTTCCTCTTGATCTACACCGGGCAGCGGCGGCTGGCGCGAAACCTCCTCCGGGAGGTGGTGGGCCGGTACATCGACAGCCAACCGGACGCCGTGGAGGTGCTCTACGAGATCCAGCGGGTGGCGGTACTGATGCGCTTTGAGCTGGAAAAGGGCAACGTGGACGGCTTCGCGCAGTTGCTCTCCGAGCATTGGGAGCTCTCGAAGCGCCTGGACGCGGGCTGCACCAACACCTGTATCGACCAGATCTTCCTCGCCATCGACGACCTGATCGACGGGCGGATGATCTGCGGCGCCGGCGGCGGCGGCTTCCTGCAGGTGGTCCTGAAAAGGAACGTGGCCCCGGAGCAGGTCCGCGAGCGGCTGGCCGAGGTCTTTGCCGATTCGGGCGTCGAGGTATACCGATGCTCGTTTTGCGGCGGGTAGGCGGTCATGGGAAAGACGCTCAGCGCCCGGGGCTTTCCCGCTTTCTACGCGCCCACGTCGCGGCGCGCCATCCTGACCCCCGGCGCATTCGCCCGCAAGCACTTGATGTACCTGCAGGAGGTGGGGCAGTACCGCCTTTTGAAGGCCGGGCATGAGACGCACCGCGCGAACCTGGAATCGTTCCTCTTGGTGTCGGTGCAGGAGGGCGCGGGCGAACTGACCTACGAGGGGCGCATCTACCGGGTTGAAGCTGGAAGCCTGTTCTTCATCGACTGCCGCAAGTCCCACGGCTACCGCAGCAGCCTTGACAATCCCTGGGAGGTCTGGTGGGCGCACTTCGACGGCGGCGCGTCCCGCGGCTACTACGAGATCTTCCGCAGGCGGTCGGAGCCTGTGTTTGAGAGCAACCGGAGGGCGAAGATCGACCGGCTGCTGGCGGAGATGCTGGCCATCAGCCTCGCCCCCAGGCCGGAAACGGACCTCCTGAACGCCAGGCTGCTGATGGAGATGGTGACGCTGGTGGTCACGGAG
>JAEVZE010000330.1 GCA_023392395.1 Bacillota bacterium | reverse complement strand
GATGAGGGTACTGAGCAGCGCAACGATCACCAGCGCGGTCAACAGAATGCGAGTCAGTTTCATAGTTTCTCCTCCTTCCCAGTAGATTCGTTCTCAGCCTTTCAGGTATATTCTTCATGAGCAACGGGAATCCGCGCCCTTCTTCGAGCGGAATTTCTAAATAGTATCGTATAGTATCCCCCAAAAAATGTCAATGGAAACGCACAAATTTTTATTTACACCGTCACTTTTCGGTTTTCCCGGTGCGGTTGTGGAGAAGACTGATGCCCATAGACGGTAAAGTCATGAAAACAGCTTCCGGTGTTGCGCGGTTTACTCGCGGATTTAACGGTTACGTGGTACCCTGACTTTCTGGAGGAGGCGGCGTAAATGCTGGAAGTGCACTTTCTGGGCACGGGCGCGATGATGCCGCTGCCCGACCGACGTTTGGCGTCGGCGCTGGTTCGGAGAAACGGGCGGCTGCTTCTGATCGACTGCGGCGAGGGCACACAGGTGGCCGTGCGCGAATCCGGCTGGAGCATGGCGAGGATCGACCAGATTCTGATCACACACTTCCACGCGGACCACATCGCGGGCCTTCCGGGGCTGCTCCTGACGATGGGGACGATGGGCCGCGCGGAGCCGGTGGAGCTGATCGGCCCCAGAGGGCTGGAGGCGGTCGTGCGCTGCCTTCGGGTGATCGCACCGGAACTGCCCTATGAACTCCGGTTTACCGAATTGGACGGCCCGGAGCGAAGCCTTGCGTTTCAGGACGCGCGACTGACCGCGTTTGCACTGGGGCACGTGCTGCCCTGCTACGGCTGCGTAATCGAGCTTGACCGTCCCGGAAGGTTTGAAAAAGCGCGGGCGGAAGCGCTGGGCATCCCGATGACCTTCTGGCGCGCGCTGCAGGCGGGCGAACGCGTGGAAGCGGACGGGTGCGGCTACGTGCCGGACATGGTGCTGGGCCCTGCGCGAAAGGGGCTCAAGATTGCATACTGCACCGATACACGCCCGGTGGACGCCATTGCTACCTGCGCCGCGGGTGCGGACCTTCTGATCCTGGAGGGCACCTACGCGGAGGAGGATAAGGCGGAGAAGGCGGCGCAGTTCGGTCACATGACCTTCTCCGGCGCTGCGGCGCTGGCCGCCCAGGCCGGAGCGAAGGAGCTACTCCTGACCCATTTCAGCCCAACCGTCACGGACCCGGAACAATTCCTGCACATTCCGCGCTCCGTCTTTCCCAATGCATACGTCGCCTATGACGGCCTGAGGCGCGTGTTGAAATTCCCGGACTAGCGCGAGGCCTTTGAACGCCTCGCGCAAAGAGGCATTGTGCGCAGTTCCAGGCATTGGTATAATGTCCTTGTCCGGTGAGACCGGAGGAATGGGGGAAGCGCGCGTGGAGCCAAATGTGCGGCATTGTCCCGTCTGTGGCGCGGAGTTCTGCGAGGGCAAACTGTATGCGATGGGAAAATCGCTAGAGTATTCGCACTTCTGCCTTGGGGCAGTTGCGGGCAGCCTGTGGTGGGAAGCGAACGAAAAAATACCATGCGAACGCCCGCTCAGGTTGTTAGGTAAGCAAAAAGCAGTCAAGGTGTGCCTTTTGGGTGACCCCGAATACCTTCATGATGAGGAATGCCCCAAGGAGGTGCCTGGTTGGTACTGTCCCAGTTGTAAGAAGGTATTTGCTTGGTTCGACGCACCGGGCGTGCCGCTGGAGCTGTGCGACGGAGAAACCGCGAACCCAGAGGGAGGTGCAAGATGAGCGACCTGAATCGGGAATTGGAGGCGCTGCTCAGGGAGAGCGGCGCGGACCTGGTGGGCTTTGCGGATATGCGCGGCGTGCCGGGAGCGGAGCTGCCCCTTGGCATCGCCGTGGGGGTCAAACTGCCGCCCCAGATCGTCCGATCGATCTCGGACGGCCCGAGCCTTGCGTATCACGACGCGTACCACGACATCAACGCCCGCCTCGACCGGATCGTGACGGCAGGCGCGGAGTTTCTGACGAACCTGCAGTATCAGGCCGCCGCCCACACCACGAAAGCCGTCGTCAGGCTGGACAACACCCGGACGCTCCTGCCGCATAAAACGGTGGCAATCCGCGCCGGGCTGGGCTGGATTGGCCGGTGCGCGATGCTGGTGACGCAGGAGTACGGTTCGGCGGTGCGCCTTTCGGCGCTACTCACCGATGCGCCGCTTGATTGCGCCCGGCCGGTGGACGAATCCAGCTGTGGGGATTGCGCGGAGTGCGTCCGGCACTGCCCGGCGAGCGCGGTGACGGGCGAAAAGTGGAGCGCCGGGATGGAGCGGGAGCGACTGATGAACGCCAGCGAGTGCCGCGAAACCGCCAGGAAGCTGTCCTTTGAGCGCTTTGGCAAGGAGGTCACGCTGTGCGGCAAGTGCATCGAGGTCTGCCCCTACACGCGGCGATATCTTCGCCTCGCCGAGGGCTGACGGGGCAGTGCTTACGCATGAATTAAGAATTCATGCGTAAGCAAAGGGAATTGGGCCGGGTTCCTAAAATTTCTCTGGAAATTTTCGGGCGGAACCGACTGGTGGAAATGATTCCCCTTCGGGTGGGCAAGCGCGCCTTTGGGGGAATACCAAAGCACCGGCAAAGCCAGTACTTTGGATCAACATGGAGGGCTCAGGCTCTCCATGCCTCCCAGGGGTTCACACATCCGTAACGCATGCGTAAGCCCTGCTGACGGGGCGCGGAATGTTTTCGCTCCGCGGGATTTGTGGTATACTGTGCGCAAGAAAATGCATGCATGGAGGGATAGAGCATGAAAGACATCGTGCTATTGGTCGTGGATGTGCAGCAGGGGTTGATCGATGACCACCCCTATCGCGAAAACGAACTGCTGGAGGAGATCCGCAAGCTGATCGGCCGCGCCCGTTCAAGCGGTATTGAGGTGATCTACGTTCGGCACAACGAGGACGATCAGGAAGGGCTTTTCCTGGGCAGCCCCGCCTGGCAGGTGCATCCCGCCGTCGCGCCCGCCGAAGGGGAGAGGATCTTTGACAAGCGCTACTCCAGCGCGTTCAAAAACACCGCTCTGGACGAGTACCTGCGCGGCAAGGGCATCAAGACGCTGATGATTTGCGGCATGCAGACCGAGTACTGCATTGACGCCACCATCAAGAGTGCCTTCGACCGGGACTACAAAGTCTTCATGCCCGAGGGCGGCTCGACCACCTACGACAACCGCCTGGCGACCGGGGACAAGCTGGTCGCCTTCTACGAAAAGTCGATCTGGGACGGCCGGTTCGCCGACGTGCTGCCGTTGGACGAAGCGCTGGCAAAGCTGGGATAGTGACATTTTCCGTCGAAAAAGCGCCGGTTCCCGCTGTGGGACCGGCGCTTCACACTGTGGATAAATCCCCGTCGGACTTCGTTCCCGGCGACCTGCGCTTCGGATCAGTAGACGGTGACGACCGTACCCCTCGCGCAATTCTCGTAAACCCATTTGGCGTTCTCGACGCTGAGCCGCACGCAACCGTGGGAGGCCTTGTGGCCCAGGGCGTTGAGCGAGCCCCACGTCGGCGATCCGCCACGGTTTTTGAAGAGCACCGAGTGGAACAGGATGTCGCCCTCGATCGAGTAGGCGTACTGCGCCCAGATAAAGAATTCCTTGAAGTAGTGCCAGCGCCGGGCCGGGCCGGTGGTGGTGAAGACGCCCGTGGGCGTCGGGCCGTAGAGGCCGGTGGAGCACAGGAAGGTATTGATCAGTTCATACTTCTTGTCAGCGCCCAGCTTGTAAACGTAGACGCGCTGGTCTTCCAGGCTGACGTTCAGGCGGTAGTCGGTCAGCATGCCGACCGGGTCCTTGGAAAACAGCAGGCTCTGGGTGGCCTCGTCTGCGTCCCCGGTGGCGGGCAGAGAGTTGTTGGTCTGGAAGAGGGTGATGGCGTCCTTCGTGCCGGAGCCGTACTGGCCGTCGATGGTTCTGCGGCCAATGTAACCCAGCGCGTTCAGGCGGCGCTGCACCCGGCGCACTTCGCTGGCGCCATCAGAGCCCACTGTGAGGTCCGAAAGATAGACCGGGAGGTCTTCGTACAACTTTTTCTGAAGTTCGATCGTGGCGACGTTTGTGTCCTCGATCACGAAGGAATCTTCATGCTCCTTCAGGTACTCCTGAAAGCGCTCGATTGCGGCCGCCGTGTCGCTGCCGTACATACCGTCGCCCGGACCCTCCATGAGGCCCAGCTCGACCAACCGTTTCTGGAGCGCGCGCACCAGTTTTCCCTTGACGCCCTTTTTGATTTCCCGGTAGGCCGGGTGTTCGGCGGCTACGGTAACTGTGGCGGCAAGATCCTGCGTCTTCTTGTCCGCGACGCCTGTTGCCGGCAGGTTGTTGAGCTGCTGGAAGTATTTGACGGCTTCCTGCGTGTACTCGGCGAAGATGCCATCGGCCTTGCCATCCAGATAGTTCAGGCGGATCAGCGCTCTTTGAAGTCGCTCAACCTCGCTACCCTCGGCGCCGATGGAGAGGTCGGAGATATAGAAGCTGAAGGGGTCGACGTACAAGACATCCAGGTCCTCCGCGCTAATGGAGCGACCAGTTGCCTTGGAGGGGTTGCCGCCCGCACGTTCGAGCAGCAATTTATGGAAAGACAGCACGGCGGCAGCGGTCTTCTTGCCATATTGGCCGTCCGCCTCACCGGTGAGAAAACCCAGTCGGATGAGGCGCTCCTGCAGCTTTGTGACCTGATCCCCCTCGTCTCCCTGTCGGATGGTACCATCCTCCTCGGCGAAGGCTGGCATCCAGGCGGCGATCATTATCAGAGCGATCAGAAAAGCGACAAGGCGTTTCATTATGAGTCCTCCCAAGAATGCGAATGGGTATACTATACCATCCGCATGTTATGGAGAGGCGCGGTATTCGTGAATCCTTAGAAAAGTTACACAATTGCCTCAGAACGGATTTTTTTACCAGTGTAATCGGCGGCGACGCGCTCGCTGGGCTGGACGATCAGAAATTCTTGATCGTCCCAATCGCCATTGCACAGCGCCTTGATCATGCGCATATCGCCTTGAATTTCTTCAAAGTTCCAGTCGTTTTCCTGGGCGACGCGCATGGCGGTTTCCAGAAACTGGGGGGATTGATACACGTCGGAATGGATGAACGCGCAGGTGTTGTAATGGCTGACCCAAGCGCCCTCCTGCTCGATCAGGTAATCGGCGTTGTCCTCGCCATACTTTTCGGCGTACTTCTGCCAGCGCTGCTCAACGGTCTCCCGCTGCTGCACCACGGTGCCGCTGGCTTCGATCCAGCCGTTGTTGAGCCAGTAGGTGCCGTTCATCCGCTCAAAAAGTTGCAGGTAGCGCTTCTGGGAGCCTAGAAACAGCGCGATGCAGTCGTCGGTCCGGGGGATGACCAGCGGGATGTCACAGGCGGTCAGGCCTACCACGCCGTTGGAGCACAGCCCGTAGCCTAGCGCGATCACGTCAGGCTTGTGCTTGAGCAGGTTCTTCTCCACCTGGTCGTAGATGGAGTCGATGGCTTCCGCCAGCATGCGGCGCAGCGCGTCGGGTGTATCGTGCAGCCCCTGCGGGAGCCAGGTCACGTCCACGGTGTGCGGGCTGAGCGCCGCGAAATAGTTGATCTCCCGGCTGAGCACCCGGCAGGCGATGATGTGAATGCGCATGGCTGTTCCTCCTGAACCGGCGTTAAGGCCGAGTGTGTGCAGTATATCAAAAAAACGTTGGACTCGTCAACGATGGGGTTCAAGGTCCCACGCCCCGACGAGCAGCGCCGCCGCCTGGCGAATGTCCTCTTCTCCCAGTCCCGCGTAGCCGATAACCAGAGTGGACGGGGAAACCCGCGCCCCGTAGGCGTATTCGCTGAGCCCCCTCACCTTGACGCCCGCCGCCGCCGCGCGGGTGACCAACGCCCTTTCGGGGAGCGAATTCACCGCCATCAGAAAGTGCAGCCCCGCGTCGTCGCCCGAAAGGCGCACCTGGGGATAGGGAGAGAACAGCTCGATCAAAAGGTTCCGCCGCTTGCGATAGAGGCCGCCCACCCTGCGCAGGTGCCGGGCGTACAGCCCCCGCTGAAGGAACAGGCGCAGCGTCTGTTGCTCAAAACGGGACAGCGTGCAGGCAGACCTTCCGAAGCGCGCCCGGTATGTGGCCAGCAGCGGTTCCGGCAGCACCATGTAGGAAGCGCGGATGGACGGCGCGATCGTCCGGCTGAAGGTGCCCAGGTAGACGACCCTGCTCCCGTCCACGCCCTGCATGGCAGGGATGGGTCGGGAGGTGTGGCGGAATTCGCTGTCGTAGTCGTCCTCGATGATGTACCGGCCCTGCGCGCCCTGCGCCCAGCGAATCAGCTGCGCGCGCCGCCCAGCGGGCATGGTGACGCCGGTGGGGAACTGGTGTGATGGTGTGACGAAGGCGATCTGCGCGCCGGAATCCATGAGCTTTGCCGCGTTCAGTCCCTGGGCGTCCAGCGGAATGGCGTGAAACGCGCGGCCCGCGTCCTTGACCGCGCGATAGATGCCGCCGTAGCCCGGATCCTCCAGCGCGAAGGACGCGCGGGCATCCACGATTCTGAGCAGCACGTCCAGCAGGTATTCGCCGCCCGCGCCCAGCACGATCTGCTCCGGTCCGCAGGCGACGCCCCGGTATTGGCGCAAAAAGTCGCAGAGCACGATGCGAAGCTCTGGGTCGCCCTGCACGTCGCCCAGCGCCAGGAGCTGAGGCATCGTCTGCACCACCTCCCGGTTGATCCTGGCCCAGGAGGCGTAGGGAAAGGCGGAGGTGTCCACATCGCCGGTGGAGAAATCATAGCGCGGCGGCGCCGATTCAGGGCCTTGCGTGATTGCGGAAGGTTTGGGTGACACTACAGCCTGCCCCCGCGCTTTCCCGGCGGGCTTTGGGCCTTTCGGGCGCCCCGGGACGGATTCCAGTGCCAGCGCCGCGCGCACATAATAGCCGCTGCGGGGCCGGGCCTCCACGTAGCCCTCCGCCGAGAGAATCTCATAGGCGGCTTCCACCGTAGAGCGGCTGATGCGCAGGTGCTCGCACAGCGTGCGCTTGGAAGGAAGCTTTTCGCCCTCCTTGAGCCGCCCAGCGCGCATCTCGCCGATCACGAACTGACACAG
>JAEVZE010000205.1 GCA_023392395.1 Bacillota bacterium | reverse complement strand
GTCCAGAGGGAATCATTCCCTCTGGAGGGGGTCCGGGGGCAGCGCCCCCGGCGTTTCTCTAGTCCCAATCCGAATTGAACAACTCGGCGTCTTCGTCGTCCTCGCCCAGGATGGCCTTGCGCTGCTTGGTGCCCAGTTTTTCGACGCCGCGCAGCCGTTTTTCGATCAGCCGGGACTTTTCGGCCGCGTCCTCGATGGATTCGGACGCCTGGCGGATGCGCTTCTGGGTGCGGCCCAGCGCCTCGGCGAAGGTGGCGAACTCGCCGCGCACCGCGCCCAAGAGAGCCCAGACCTCATCGGCCCGCATCTCCAGCGCCAGCGTGCGGAAGCCCATCTGCAGCGCGTTGACCAGCGCGGCCAGCGTGCTGGGGCCGGTCAGGGTCACGTGGTGATCCCGCTGCATGCGCTCGGCCAGGCCCGGCCTTCTGAGCGCTTCGGCGTACAGGCCCTCGCTGCCCAGAAACAATACCGCGAAGTCGGTGGTCCGGGGCGGGTCGATGTACTGGGTGTGGATGCGCTCGGCGGCGCGCAGAAGCTTTTTCTCCATGTCCGCGCCCGCCTGCTCCGCGCTTGCGGCGTCGCCCGATTCCACCGCGTCGATCAGCCGGTCGTAGGCCTCGTGGGGGAAGCGCGCGTCAATGGGCAGGTAGCTGACCGTGTCGCCCGTGCGGCCCGGAAGCCGGATCGCAAAACTCACCGGTTCCGCACCCTCCATGAGCATCACGTCCGCCTCGTACTGATCGCTGGACAGGATCTGCGACAGAAGCGCGCCCAGCTGGATCTCGCCCACCGCGCCGCGGGACTTGACGCCGGTCAGTACCCTGCGCAAATCGCCCACGCCGCTGGCCAGCGCCTCAATTTCGCCCAGGCCGTTGTACACCTGCTCCAGCCGCTCGCTGACCAGCCGGAAGCTCTCGCTGACCCGCTTGTCCAGCGTGGAGGTCAGCTTTTCGTCCATCATCTGCTGCATCTGGGTGAGGCGGCTGCCGTTGTCCGACTGAAGGCTGATCAGGCGCGATTCCACGCCCTCCCGCAGCCGGTCGATGCGCTGCTCGCCGCTTAAAAGGCGGGTGTCCACCACGTCGCCGATGGCGCCGATGCGCTCCTCGTAGGCGGAAAGGCGCGTTTCCACGGTGCGCCGAAGCTCCGCCAGGCGCGCTTCCTCATCCCGGCCCAGTTCGCGTAACTGCCCGGCGAAGGCGTCCAGCTGCACCTGCTGGGTGCGGCCCATCTCGCCCATCACGCGGGCGACGGAATCGCTCATGCCGCGAAGGTTCGCGCCCAATTCCTCCCGGGAGCGCTGCGCCTCGCCGCCGGCCTCGGAGCGGACACCCTGGAATTGGTCGGACAGCGCCTCGCGCATCTGGCCGATCTTTTCTTCCAGCGCGCGGCTTCTAAGCCGCGAAGCCGCCAGAAAGATCAGCACCGCGCCGATCACGCCGACCGCGATCTGCATGGCCGGGCTGTACAGGATTTCAATCAATTCGCCCATGGGGACTCTCCTTTGCCGTGCTCGTTCCCTCGCAATCGCGTGCGACGTGTCAGAAGCGATTGCCGGTTATAGCGTTTCGGACTGATAGGCTACCAGCGTGGCGTCCTTGACGCCTTCGGTGGCCATCAGGCTCTTCATCAGCGCCTCCTGGCGCTCGACGCGCACCTCCAACGTCAGTTCGCTGCCGCTGGCCGTAACGGTGCGGCTCTTCATCTTCTGATGCTTGACTGAGCGCAGCGCGCTGGTGACCGCGCCCTCCGCGCCCGGCGCGCACCTGACCACCAGCAGGAAGCTGTCCGGCGCCTTCATGGTGATTCGGGTCAAAACGAACGCCAGCACCGCCACGGAGACCGTGGCCAGGCCCGCCAGGTAGAACTGGCCCGCGCCCAAGAGGATACCCATCGTCAGCGACCAGAACATGTAGGCGGTGTCCAGCGGGTCTTTGACGGCGGTGCGGAAGCGGACGATCGACAGCGCGCCCACCATGCCCATCGAAAGCTGGATGGAATTTCGGATGCACATGACCACCGGCGTGGTGATCAGGGTCATCATTACCAGCGTCAGCGCGAAGTTCTGGCTGTACATCACGCCCTTGTAGTTCATCTTGTACACCCAGAAGATGAATAGACCGGTGGCGAAGGCCAGCAGCATCGAAAACAGGATGGTGCCGGTCGAGCTGGGCATGATGGACATGTTGCTGAGGTCCAGCTTCGTCAGGTTGTTCATAATAACTTCCTCCTTGCGGCAATGGGCGGCTTTTGTGGGGGAGGGGGTTCAGCGGAGCGGCTCGAACCGGCGGCAGGCTACATACTTGGAGATGGCGGAGCGGGAGGCCGGGGCGTCATAGAGGAGCAGCGCGATGAAATCCGGCAGCACCCGGTCGAACTTGACCTCCAGGATCGCCTGATCCACGTCCAGCGCGGGCAGCGTGGGCACGTTCGCATCGAACAGCGCGGTGCGCGGCCCGGCGCGCAAATACCGGTCGATGGTCACCCGCGCGTTTTCCGCCGGATGGCAGAAGGCCTCTCGGGCGTAGTCCACCAGCACCACCGGGCGCATCAACTTTGTGCGCATCCCCCGGAACAGGTCCTTAACCAGCGGGTTGTCCACCCGCTCGAAGCCGCCCGGATCGCCGGCCTCAATGCGCTCGGCCATCCTTCGGGAGATCTGTACGCTGTCCTTCTGGATCAGGTCGCCGATCTTACGCTTGCGCTCAAGCAGTATGGCGCGGTCGTCCAGGTTGTACAGGCGGATGCGGTATTTGTCCCGGGATGGCACGCCAGCGATCTTGTCGTAGTAGGCGGTGTCGAAGGCGTCGTCCAGGTACAGGGAGCGCACCAGGTAACTGCCGTCGGGGCCCGCGTTTTTGTCCCGGTTCAGCGCGGATGCGAGCCGTGCCGACAGCCAGACTGCGTCGGTCGCGCTCAGAAAGAACTTGATTTCGTGGCGTGGCGCAAAGGAACGCAGCATGGGCCCTCCTACATTGCATTGATCAGTTCTTGGAGATCTGGTCCATGATCCGGCCGAAGTAGACGCGCATCTGGTCGTCCGAGTAGCCGGTGGCCCGCTTGATGTATTGCAGCAGCTTCTTGGGGCGCTCCTTGGCGTAGGTGTTGAAGCGCTTGATCTCGCCCAGCCAGCCCTTTTCGTTGCCGCCCCACTTTTCGGTCTGGGCGGGCATTTCGGGATAGAGCGTCTCCTGCCACCACTTGGATTTTTCCAGGATCTTCTGGGTGGTCCAGTCGTCGGCCATGAGGTTTCCCAGCAGCGTCAGGTACTGCGCTTGCACGGTCTTGTTCTTCATCAGCGCCACGAACAGCGTGTTGTCCGTCTTGTTGCCGGAGCCCATACCGCCGGAGTTCAGCCAGCGCCCGAAGGAGTCCGTATCGGTGTAGAAGGCCCAGTCGGTGTCGAAGAAGATCCACCGCCAGCGGCCGTCGCCCTCGTCGGAGCGGTAGCGCTTGATGTTGAGAAGATCGGTGTTGCCGGTAAAGGTCTCCAGCGCGATGTACTCCAGGTAGTTTGTCAGGTCGATCCTCGATTCCACATAGGCCAGGTCCTCTTCGGTCTTCACGCCGTTTTTCTTGACATAGGCCAGCAGCTGCTCAAACGTCTTGTCGGAGCCCTGCATCACCGTATCGTTGGCCTTGATGATGTCGATCTCGTCCGGGTTCTTCCAGCCCATCTTCTGGGCGATGGAGTACTTGTGGAGCCGTTCGCGCATGTTGTAGTGGCCCCAGTAGACCCCGTTCAGGTACACCGCCACCGGCTGCGCGTCCTGATACATGACCGACGTGGACGCGGCCAGCGAGGTGAGCAGCGCGTCCCGGAAGCGGGTCTTGCTCGCGTCCTGCCCGGAGGCGCGCAGCACGAAGGACTTGTACTC
>JAEVZE010000074.1 GCA_023392395.1 Bacillota bacterium | reverse complement strand
CCACCCCCCTGGGGGGGCCCGGGGCAGCGGCCCCGGCGCATCCCGTCACTCTTAAAACATAAAGGGCTGCCCCTTCGCGATACTTTTCGCTGGGACAGCCCCGTTTTTTGCCATGTCTGGGTTACTGCTCGTTCTCGTCCAGCTTCATCTGCATTTGTCCCAGCGACGCCAGCGGGAGCTCGGCCAGGGACGTGATGCCGAAGTGACGCAGGAATTCGTCCGTCGTCTCGTACAGGATGGGTCTGCCCAACGCCTCCTTGCGCCCGGCCTCCCGGATCAGGTTTTTGTTCAGGAGCGCCTGCACCGAGTAGTCGCACTTGACGCCGCGCACCGATTCGATGTCCCCTTTTGTGACCGGCTGGCGGTAGGCGATGATGGACAGCGTCTCCAGCGCTGCCTGCGACAGCGTCTGCTGCCGGACCGGCTGCAAGAACATATCCACATAGGACGCGTACTCCGGCTGGATGGACAACTGCACCATGCCGCCGAAGCGGTTGACGCGGATGCCCCGCTTTTCAAGATCGCAGTGATCCCTCAGGCGATCGATGGCCTGGTTCATCTCCGACTCGGTCAGGTTGAACGCGTGGGCCACGTCCAGAACGTTCACCGGATCGCCCGAAACGAACAGGATCGCCTCCAGTATGCCTGCCAGCTTGACTTCGTCCATAACGCCCTCCGGTATGCTCAATCAATTTATTATACAGGCCTTTCGCACCGCTGTCAAATTCATAGAAAATTTGTTTGTTATCAAAAAATTTTTAATTTCGGCAGGTTCCATAGAAAATGTCATTGCGCCCACCCATTTCATGCTGTATAATAATGATATTATTTTTGGGGGCAGGTGATCGGATTGCTCCAGACTGAAAGGCGGCCCGCGGTGGAACTACGGGGCCTTTCCAAGACGTTCGGCACGGTCAAGGCCAATCAAAACGTCAATCTGACGCTGTACAATGGGGAAATTCTGGCCCTCCTGGGCGAGAACGGCTCCGGCAAAACCACGTTGATGAATATGCTGGGCGGCATGTACGCGCCGGACAGCGGCACCATCCATGTGAACGGCCAGAGCGTCACCATCCATTCCCCGGCGGACGCCATCTCGCTGGGCATCGGCATGATCCACCAGCACTTTAAGCTCGTGGACATCCTGACCGTCGCCGAGAACATCGTCATCGGCACCAAGGGCGAACGCCGCGGCAAAACCCAACTGAACGAGCACATCCAGTCCATCTCCCAGCGCTTCGGCCTCATGGTCGATCCCAACCGCAAGATCTACACGCTGTCGGTTGGCGAAAAGCAGACCGTCGAGATTCTGAAGGTGCTCTACCGCGGCTCCCGCATCTTAATTTTGGACGAGCCGACCGCGGTTCTGACGCCCCAGGAGATCGACAAGCTGTTCACGATCCTCCGGAAGATGCGGGACGAGGGCTGCGCGATCATCATCATCACCCATAAGCTCAATGAAGTGCTGGCCATCTCCGACCGTGTGATGACGCTTCGGAAGGGCGAAGTGGTGGGCACCGTCAATACCCGCGATGCCGACGCCCGCTCCCTGACCGAGCAGATGGTCGGCCGCGCGGTGGACCTGTCCATCGCCCGGCCAGAGCCGTTGAGTCCCAAACCCTCGCTGACGGTAGAGAACCTGTCGGTACAGGGCACCGAGAAGAACAAGGCGCTGTGCGACGTGTCCTTTACCCTGATGAGCGGCGAGATCTTGGGCGTAGCCGGGGTCGCCGGCAGCGGCCAGAAGGAATTGTGCGAATCCATCGCCGGGCTGCAGACCTCCTGCGCCGGGTCGATCAAGTTCGAAGGCGGGGAACTGAGGGGGCTTTCCCCCCGCGAAATCGCCAGCCGGGGCGTGGCGCTGAGCTTCGTGCCTGAGGACCGGCTGGGCATGGGCCTTGTGGGCTCGATGGGCATGGTGGACAACATGCTTTTGAAGAAGTATCAGGACCAGCACGCGCCGCTGCTGGACCGCAAGCCCGCCAAGAACCTGTCCAACCAGCTGGTGGAGCAGCTCAGCATCATGACGCCGGACGTGTACACGCCGGTGAAGCGGCTCTCCGGCGGCAATGTGCAGAAGGTGCTGCTGGGCCGCGAAATCGCCTCCGACCCGAAGATCCTGATTACTGCCTACCCAGTCAGGGGCCTTGACATCAACTCCTCGATGACCATCTACCACCTGCTCAATGAGCAAAAGATGAAGGGCGTGGGCGTCCTGTTCATCGGCGAGGACCTGGACGTGCTGCTGGAGCTGTGCGACCGCATCATGGTCCTGTGCGGCGGCATCGTGACGGGCCTGGTGGACGCCAAGGCCGTAACCAAAGAACAGCTGGGCCTGATGATGACCGGCTGCAGGCTGGAAGGAGGCGAAGCGGCATGCGCGATTCCGAGGTGAGGGTTCGCACCCACATCGTCCAGCGCGTCTCCATCGATCCCGGCCGCGCCATGCTCTACCGCCTGCTCGCCATCGTGCTGGCGCTGGTCACCGGCGGCCTGTTTCTGCTGGCGGTGGGCTTCAACCCCTTCCCCGTCTACGGCACCATGCTAAGCGGCGCTGTGGGCTCCGCCAGCAACCTGCGCGAAACGATCAAGATTGCGATCCCGCTTTGCATCACGTCCTTGGGCGTGACGCTGGCGTTCAAGATGCGCTTCTGGAACATCGGCGCGGAAGGACAGATCTCCGTGGGCGCCATCGCGGCCTCGTTCTTCGCGCTGACCTTCCCCGACTGGCCGCCGCTGCTGCTCTTGACGGCAATGGCCGCGGCGGGCTTCGTGGCGGGCGGCCTGTGGGGCCTGATCCCCGCCTACTTCAAGGCGCGGTTCAATACCAACGAGACGCTGTTCACGCTGATGATGAACTACCTCGCCATCTTCTTCATCCAGCTGATGCGGGAAGGCCCCTGGCGCGACCCGAAGAGCGGCTTCCCCAAGGTGCCCATGTTTGACAAGGCCGCGCGCATGCCGCAGGTATTCGGCGTACACGCGGGCTGGATTGTGGCGCTGGTACTGGTAGTGCTCGTCTACGTGTACCTGAAGCGCACCAAGCAGGGGTACGAGCTGACCGTGGTCGGCGAAAACGAGAACACCGCCCGCTATGCCGGCATGAACGTGAAGAAGATCATCCTGCGCACCATGTTCCTGTCAGCAGCCATCGCGGGTCTCGCCGGCATGCTGCAGGCCTCCGGCGCCGACCGCACGCTGACCGAGACCGTCGCTGGCGGCGTGGGCTTCACGGCGATCACGGTGTCCTGGCTGTCGCAGCTGAACCCGCTGGCCATCCTGATCGTGTCCATCCTATTTGCCTGCCTGGACAAGGGCTCCGGCACCATCCGGTCGGTGTACAACATCTCCCCGTCCACCTCGCAGGTGTTCCAGGGCATCATCCTGTTCTTCGTGCTGGGCGCGGAGTTCTTCATCAACTACAAGGTGATCTGGGGCCGGAAAGGGGGGCCGAAGCCGTGAATGACGCGATGAACTATTTGACCAGCTTCCTGTTTGCCGCGATTCTGGCGGGCGTGCCGCTTCTCTACGGCACCTTGGGCGAGATCCTGACCGAGCGTAGCGGCAACTTGAACCTGGGCGTCGAGGGCATGATGTACATGGGCGCCGTGATCGGTTTTGTGGCCGCCTACGTCACAGGCAACGCATTTCTGGCCTATTTGGGCGCGTTCGCCGCGGGCGCGTTGGGCGCTCTGATCTACGCGATCCTGACGGTCACGCTGAAGGCCAACCAGAACGTCACCGGCCTTACGCTGACCATCTTCGGCACGGGCTTCGCCAACTTCGTGGGCGAGAACCTGGCGCTCAGGACCCCTGGCGGCATGGTCATCCTGCCTGACGCCACCAAGGCGCTGTTCCGGGAAGTGTACATCCCCGGCCTCAGCGGCATCCCGGTTCTCGGTAAGCTCCTGTTCTCCCACACGCTGTTTGTCTACCTTGGTGTTTTGATCGCCGTCGTGATGGGCATCTACCTGTTCCGCACCCGGCGCGGCCTGAACCTTCGCGCCGTCGGCGAGAACCCGGGCGCGGCGGACGCGGCGGGCATCAACGTGAACCTGTACAAGTACGTCAACAT
>JAEVZE010000041.1 GCA_023392395.1 Bacillota bacterium | reverse complement strand
GCGTTGACGTTGACCTCGGGGATCGGCGCGTAGCCGTACTTGTAGATCAGGTCCTGCCACAGCTGGAAGATCTCCACGGACTCGGGGGCGTTGATGGTGGCCTTGGTGTAGTCGTCATTGACGTAGGAAGCGCCGTTGTTGTACAGCCAGGCCTGCATGCAGAAGTACTCGCCGTAAGGCACCGCGATGGCGTACTTCTTCACGCCGTCCTTCTCGCTGGTCAGCTTTTCGCACAGTGCGAGGAAGTCGTCCTTGTTCCAGGTGCCCTGGGGCAGTTCCACGCCCGCTTCCTTCATGCGGTCCATGTTGAAGTGCATGAACACGTTGTTGAAGGAGAAGGGGAAGGAGTAGGTGCTGCCGTCGAAGATGAACGCCTTCTCAAGGTCGTCGGACACATCGTCCTGGATGGCCTTGGCGGTGTCCGGGTTGGCGGCGATGAAATCGTCAATGGGCGTGGGGATGCCCATGCGCACGAACATCTCGATGCCTTCGCTGGCCATGATCGCCACGTCCAGCTGGTCGCCGCCGGCGATCATCGTCTGCAGCTTCGTGCAGTACTCGCCCCAGCCGCTGTTGATGTAGAGCGTGTCCACCTTGATGCCGGTCTCCTCGGTGAACTTGGCCAGCAGGCTGTCCAGCGTCGACTTCTGCTGGCCGTCGCCGATCATCGCCAGCGTCAGGGTAACGCCCTCGGCCATGGCAGGCAGGGCGGCCATGCCCAGGATCAGGCACAGCGCGAGCAGGGTAGCCAGGAACTTCTTCATGAGAGCCACTCCTTTACTATCGGGAAACGTTCGATCCAAAAATAGCAGGATTCTGTCCAAACCGCAACGGAAAATTCTTTGTTGATTGGGAATTTTGTTTGTTTTTGAAAGAATTTCCGATTGGCACTCTTGCGGCGCGGGGTTCGTCTTTGTATAGTATAATATCGGAAGCGCGGGTTTGCACGGGAAAGTTGCTGGAAGGAGGAGAATTGTATGGCCAGACGCAACCGGACGCACTCGCTGTGGCTCAAGGTATTCATGGTCATCTTTCTTTTCCTGATGGCGCCCAGCCTCGCCTTCTCTTTTTTCAGTAACCGCATCACCACGGATTCCCTGATGGAGCAGAAGCGGCAGAGCGACCTGCGCACGATCAACGAGCTGATCACCATCCTGACGCAGTACAGCGCCTCGGTAGAGGACGCGGCCCTTTTGATCGGCTCGATGCCCGAGGTGCGGGGGGCGCTTACAGAGCGCCCGGAGGACGTCAGCGGCATCACGAAGAACCTGGCCGGGCGGTTTCGCGGCATCGCGGCGATCTCGCTGATGGACCGGGAGGGCCGCTTCATCGGCGAGACCAACCTGACCCGGGGCCGGCTGTCCTGGTGCTTCAACCCGTCGCTGATTCGCAAACTCTCACCTTCAGCAAACATGTGGACCGACCCGTTCACCATCGAGGAAGTCGCCACCGGCACGCAGTACCGGGTGCAGGCGCTGATCTCGCCGGTTCATAACGACGCGGGCGCGCACCTGGGCTACCTGGTACAGTACATGGATACCGAGTACATCCGCGATTTCGTCCAGAAGACGGATGGGGATCTGTACGTGGTGGACGCGATGCAGTACGTCGTCGCCAGCCGGGAAAAAGTGCCCTACTACGTGCCGCTGTTTGACATCACCAAGATCTCCTATACGCTTTTGATGGAGGACGCCAGCGCCATCGTGCCGGTGGAGGGCGAAAAGATGTTCGTCACCACCCAGATGTTCCCCCACATGAAGCTGCAGTTCCTCATGATCTCGTCGTTTAATTCCATCAGCGGCATGCTGGCCGTGTACTACTCCAAGATCGTGCTGATGGGCGTGGCGGGGATTGTGTTCGCGCTGATCGCGGCGCTGATCATCGCGCGGTTTTTCACCCGGCGGATCCTGCGCCTCAAGGGACTAATGGCGCGGGCCACCGACGGCGACCTGTCGGTGCGCTACTTCGCCCGCTCCCACGACGAGGTGGATCAGCTGGGCGGCGCGTTCAACACGTTCCTTGACACCATTCAGCAATTGATGCAGCAGAAGATCGACGAGCAGAAGCGCAAGCGGAAGCTGCAATTGCAGCTTCTGCAGGAGCAGGTCAAGCCCCACTTCCTCTATAACGTGCTGGAGATGATTTCAAGCCTCGTGCAGTGCGGCATGAGCCGGAAGGCGCTGGGCGCAATCCTGTCGCTGGCCAAATTCTACCGGATCTCGCTGTCCAGCGGCTCGGACATCATCGGCATCGAACAGGAGATCGCGCTGACGGACAGCTACCTGACGCTGCAGAAGCTGCGCTACATCGAGTTCATGGACTACAAAATCGCCGTGGACCCGAACCTTCTGACCTTCGCCATCCCCAAGCTGACGCTGCAGCCGCTGGTGGAAAACGCGATCTACCACGGCCTCAAGGCCAAGCGCCCCCGTGGGGTGCTCAGCGTGTCCGGCGTATTGTCCGGGGACGAGGCGGTGTTTGAGGTGTACGACAGCGGGCAGGGCATGGACGAGGGCAAACTGCAGGAGCTGCGAGAGGCGCTGGATCACCCGGAAGATGCGGAGGCGTCGCCCCACTTCGGGCTGATCAGCGTGGTCCAGCGGCTGAACCTGTTCTGCGGCGGGAAGGCCCGCGTGATCATCGATTCCAGGCTGGGGGAGTACACTTCTGTGAGGCTCACCTTTCCAGCGATCCCGCTGCGCCAGCCATAACACGAATTCCAAATAATAATGCATCGTCGCAGAGGATCTTCTCGCGCAGGTCGGTGTCGCCTTCCGCTCAACGTAGCGCTGCTATGCCTCGCTCCGGCTCCTTGCCCTGCATCGAAAACCTCTCTCTGCTTTGGAAGCATGAATATTCTCCATTCGTGTGGAGTCCCCCGAAAGGAGCTGAGAAAATGCTTCGCATCGCCATTGTGGACGACGAATACTACTTCCGCAGCGCGCTCAAGGCCAATATGCCTTGGGGGGAGAACGGTATGACCGTTGTCGGTGATGCCAATGATGGAGAGAGCGGCCTGCAGCTGATTCTGGACGAAAAGCCGGACGTGGCCATCGTGGACATCAACATGCCCATGCTCAGCGGGTTGGAGCTGATCCGGCAGGCGCAGGAAGCGGGCGCGGAGTGCCGCTATGTGATCCTGACAGGCTACGATGAATTCAAGTACGCGCAGCGCGCGGTGTCGCTGGGCGTGAGCAATTATGTGCTCAAGCCCGTGGACTTTTCGGAATTGATGCAGGTGCTGCTCAAGGAAAAGGAGAAGCTGCGCAAGGAGCGGCTGAGCCGCAGCACCGTGGACGATCTTGTGCGCCAGGCGCGGAAGCTGCAGCTGGACAGGAGCTTTACCGATCTGGTTAACGCGCGGCTGCCCCGGCTGGAGGCGGAGCCGCTACGCCAGATATTCCAGTACCAGCTCTATTGCGTGGCGCTGTTCGCCATCCGGGATCAGGTCAACGCGCAGGACGCAGACCGGTTGCGAGATTTGATGCTCTCCGCCAACCTGCCCATGCGCTTCAAGGTGTTCGTGGACGCGAAGAACCGCTTGGCGGTGGTGGCCGACGCGCGCGCCGGCGACGAGATGAACGCGCTGGCCGCCGAGATGTCCCGGCGGATGGAGGCGCAGTCCGGCCGCCCGGAGGTGGGCATCGGC
>JAEVZE010000012.1 GCA_023392395.1 Bacillota bacterium | reverse complement strand
TGCGCGGGCTTATGTCAATCTGGTATAAAGGAGTCACAACGTGAAGAAGACCGTTTGTTTCGGCGAGCTGATGGGGCGTCTGAATCCTGAAGGGTATCTGCGGCTGGTGCAGGCGCAGAAGCTGGAGTTGTCCTTCGCGGGTGGCGAGGCCAACGTGGCGGTTTCGCTCGCATACCTCGGGCTGCCGGCTTCGTATGTGACCAGGCTGCCCGAAAACGACCTGGGCCGCGCGGCGTCGATGGAACTGATGCGCTTCGGGGTGGATGTCTCAAGCGTCGTCTGGGGCGGAAGCCGTCTGGGGCTGTACTTCGTCGAAAAGGGCGCGAGCCAGCGGGCCAGCAAGGTGCTCTATGACCGGGCACACTCGGCCATCGCGGAGGCGTCCCGAGCGGATTTCGATTGGGAGAAGATCTTCGAAGGGGCGACATGGTTCCACTTCACCGGCATTACACCGGCGCTGGGCGGCGCGCTGCCGGAGATCTGTATGGATGCGCTGACGGCCGCAAAACGCGCGGGCGTTACGGTGAGTTGTGACCTCAACTACCGCAAGAACCTGTGGAGCCGTGAGCAGGCGGGCGAGGTCATGGCGCGGTACATGCCGTATGTAGATCTCCTGATCGCCAATGAGGAGGACGCCGCCGACGTGTTCGGCATCCGTGCCTCCGGTACCAGCGTTGAAAAGGGGACATTGAGCCGCGAAGGTTACGTGGACGTGGCGAAGCAGCTTTCGGAACGCTTTGGCATCGGAAGGATCGCCATCACGCTGCGCGGCAGTCTCTCCGCCAGCGACAATGAATGGGGCGCGATGCTGTATGAATCCGGCGAAGCCCACTTTTCCAAGCGATACACGGTGCATATCGTCGACCGCGTCGGCGGCGGCGACAGCTTCGGCGCGGGGCTGATCTACGCGACGCAGAAGGGGTACGAGCCGCAGCGCGCCGTCGAATTCGCGGCCGCGGCATCCTGCCTGAAGCATTCGATCGAGCACGATTTCAACCTCGTGACCGCCAATGAAATTGAAAAACTTGCGCAGGGCGACGGCTCGGGCCGCGTACAGCGCTGAGGAGGTATACGATGAAGATCACGGGACTTGAGACGTTTCTGGTGCCGCCGCGCTGGCTGTTTCTGAAGGTGACGACCGACGAGGGCGTCGTCGGCTGGGGCGAGCCGGTGGTGGAGGGCCGCGCCGCGACCACCGCAGCCGCGGTGCGCGAGCTGGAGGGGTATCTGATCGGGCAGGACCCGTTCCGGATTGAATACCTGTGGCAGACCATGTACCGCTGCGCGTTCTACCGCGGCGGCCCGGTGCTGATGAGCGCGATCTCGGGCGTCGATCAGGCGCTGTGGGACATCAAGGGCAAGGCGCTGGGTGTGCCGGTGTACGACCTGATGGGTGGCCTCTGCCGTGATAAGCTGAAGATGTACAGCTGGATCCACGGCGATACGCCGGAGGAACTGGCCGCGCAGGCGGTTGAAAAGAAGTCGATGGGCTATACCGCGCTCAAGATGACCCCATTTGAAGCGCCCATGCACTTCATCGATTCCTTTGAGAAGGTAGACGGCACGGTGAAAAAGCTGGCCGCAATCCGAGACGCCGTCGGGCATTCGATGGATGTGGCGATCGATTTCCACGGTCGGGTCCACAAACCCATGGCCAAGATCCTGGCGAAAGAACTGGATCAATTCAAGCTGATGTTCATTGAGGAGCCGGTTCTGCCCGAAAACCTGGACGCGCTGCGCGAAATCGCGAAGTACACCAGCGCGCCCATCGCCACCGGCGAGCGGATGTATTCCCGCTGGGACTTCAAGAGAATCCTTGAGGCGGGCGTCGTCGACATCGTGCAGCCGGATCTCTCCCACGCGGGCGGCCTGAGCGAATGCCGCCGGATTGCCGCGCAGGCCGAAGCCTATGACGTAGCCGTAGCGCCGCACTGCCCGCTGGGGCCGATCGCGCTGGCGAGCTGCATCCAGCTGGACTGCTGCACGCCCAACGCGTTCATTCAGGAGCAGAGCCTGGGCATTCATTACAACAAGGGCAACGAGCTGCTGGATTACATCTCGAACCCGTCGGTGTTCCACTACGAAGATGGCTTCGTCGCGCCGCCCAAGGAGCCGGGTCTGGGCATCGAGGTCAACGAGGAATACGTGCGCGAGGCTGCCAGGGCCGGACACGACTGGAAGAGCCCGATCTGGCGCAATGAGGATGGCACCCCGGCGGAGTGGTAAGCTGAAGGAAGCGACAGCGGCCCTCCCGGTTCCCCGCTAAAATACCGGTTGCATGCCGGAAATCGTATCAAAAGCCCTCTGCGCAAACGCAAAACGCGTTGGCGCAGAGGGCTTTTTGAATGCGCGTGTTCCAGCCGCCCGGCTATTCTTCCGCTATCGCTGGACTCGTCCGGAGCCGGAACCCTTCATCAGGCTTTCGACCTCGCGAACGCTGACGCGGTTGTAGTCGCCGCCGATCGTATGCTTGAGACAGGATGCCGCCACCGCGAACTCCAGCGCATCCTTTGCCTCGGGATACGCATTGAACCCGTAAATCAGCCCCGCGCTGAAGCTGTCGCCTCCGCCCACGCGGTCGACGATGTGCGTGATCGCATACCGGCGGCTTACATGGAAGGAGCCGTCGTACAGGCAGGCGCTCCAGTCGTTGTGGCTGGCGGAACGAGATTCGCGCAGCGTGATCGCGACCCGCTTCACGTTCGGGTAGGCCGCCATCGCCGCGCGCGCGACCTCCCGGTATTGTTCGGCGTCCAGCATGCCGCCTTCGACGTCCGATTCTGCGGAGATGCCCAGCGTCTTCTGGAAATCCTCCTCGTTGGCGATGATCGTATCGGTCAGTCGGACGATTTCAGGCATCACCTGGTCGGCGCGCTTGCCGTACTTCCAAAGATTCTTGCGGTAGTTGAGATCGCAGCTGACTTCAAGGCCCAGCGCCTTCGCGGCCTTGACCGCCTCGATGGACAGCGCCGCCGCGCCCTCGGAAATCGCGGGCGTAATGCCGGTGATGTGCAGCCAGGCCGCGCCGCGTAGCGCCTTCTCCCAGTCGATGTCGCCCGGCTGGGCGCTCGCGATTGCGCTGCCCGCGCGGTCGTAGATCACCTTGGACGGGCGCTGCACCGCGCCCGCTTCCAGATAGTAGATGCCGATGCGACCGTCTTTTAGCGCGACGCCCGACACATCCACTCCGAACCCGCGCAGTTCGCGCAGGCACGCCTGCGCGATGTCGTTGTCTGGCAGCACCGTCACGAAGGACGCGTCCATGCCAAAGTTGGCAAGGCTCACCGCCACGTTGGCCTCGCCGCCGCCGAAGGTCGCCTCAAACGTCGGGGTCTGCAGAAAGCGTTCGAGGCCCGGCGGCTTGAGCCTGAGCATGATTTCGCCAAAGGTTACGACTTTCGTCTTCAAAACGCATCCCTCTTTCCACATCAAAGCGCGCCCCCGCCCGCATGGGCCGCGGGCGCGCAATCGTTTTTGCTCGATCAAGGCCGGACGGCGGTGCCATCCTTGAGCCGGGCGTACAGCCAGCCAAAATCCATCTCGGTGAAGGGGTATTTCGCGGCGGCCTTCTCGTCGAAGTCCACACCGATACCCGGCCGGTCGCTCAGGTAGACGTACCCGTTGCGCGCCTCGGGGCAGCCGGGGAAGACCTCAAGCTCGCTTTCGACAAAGCTGGACACGCCCGCGCTCTGCTGCTCGACAAACCCTGAAAACTCCTGAATGCCAAAGTTGGGCGCGCTCAGGTCCAGGTGCATCTGCGCGGCCATGCCGATGGGCGACAGGTCGCTGGGTCCGTGCCAGGCAGTGCGCACGCCGTAGGCTTCGCAGAGGGAGGCCAGCTTGCGCGCGGGCGTGAGGCCGCCGATGTCGCTCAGGTGCACGCGGATGAAATCGATCCACTGGTTCTGGACGATCTGCTTCCATTCCAGCGGATGGGTGAACAGTTCGCCCATCGCCAGCGGCAC
>JAEVZE010000402.1 GCA_023392395.1 Bacillota bacterium | reverse complement strand
CCCTCGTCGCCCCAGTTGATGCCAACAATTGCGCAGATCGCCATGCAATTTCCCTCCAATTACGAACGAATGCCGCGCACGCGCTCAAAAACGTTCGGGGGAAAGTGACGTTTTTGGGCGTTTGCAGAACATTATACCATTTTCAAGCCTATTTTTCAAGCGGATCACGGGAAGGAGACGAACCTTCAACACGGACTTGTCGTTCCTGGAGCTCGCGCTCCGGGAACGTGTCTCTGGATCCAGTGCGCATCCTGGCAGAAGAAACAACTGTCAGCCAGTGGGCCACCCGGATATTCGCGAGAATTTCTGGCTCACGCAGTATCTTACTTACGCGTTGAAAAGCTCAAAGGGGTTTTAACGCTTGGAACCTTCCTCCGCTTTGTCCTGATTTTCGTCGTCTACGAATTCGCCTTCGATGAACGGTTGATTCGGCCGATCCGTGTGTCGCTCTGCCGGGCGGCCCAGCGAGCGCAGCCAAAACAGCGCGCGGACCAGCACGACCACGACAAACAGGGCCGGGATAACCATCATCCAGACGAAGGGCGCAAAAAAGAACAGCATGCGCTCACCTCCTGGCTTTTAGTATACCACGCCGTGGTTAAAATTCAAAACGTTTGCCGCGAGATCAAGGCTTCCGCATGCGTTATAAACGCACGCGGAAGCAAAAAGGACTTAGGTGGATTCGTGCTTAAGCCGTGTGGGAGAGCAGCTGCTGGGCGATGTAGAGCGCGGCAAGGTGCGCCGGGTAGAACAGGTAGAAAAACCACTTGGGCAACTTCAGGTTTGTCCGGGTAGGCAGGTAGATCAGCGGCAGCGACAGGATCGCGAACGTCTGCGTGCCAAAGCGGACCGGGCCGATCTGATAGCTGCCGCCTCCGGTCACGCCCCACCACAGCATGAAGCCCAGCATCCAGAGGAAAGAGGCACCCGGGTTCTCAAGGAACGCGTAGAACAGCAGCATCAGCGCGATGCCTCGCCAGCCGTAGTCCAGATACCCCTGGAAGTATAGGATCACCGCGGTGAACACCGCCGCCAGCGCGTACTTCTTGTCCTTGAAACACCAGATGAGCAGCAGCCCGGCCACCAGCGACAGCATAATGCTGGGGCGGTTCCAGCTCTGGATGTACCAGGAGAGTGCGCTGCGCAAGGGGTCCACATTGAACTGCATGGCGTCCATTGCCGGCGTGGTGTGGTTGAGCCCCAATACGTAAAACGGTTGGGAGATCAGTGCCAGCAACAGCATGCGCAAAACGTACCTGCGCATGTCATGGGTGTACACGCAGCCCACCGCCAGAGAGTACGCGAAGATGGGGAAGGCGATGCGCCCGATCACCCGCAGGATCGGGTATTGCGGCAGGATCGCCGCGCCCACGTGGTCGATGGCCATCGTGAGGATCGCGATGAGTTTCAGAAATCCCGTGTCCGTGTTGAGCCTGACCGTCCGCCCGCCCGCCATACAATCACCCTCGGCATAAAAGTACGATGACTTTATTATAGGCGATTTTTCCACACGGCGCAATGGAAAGCTGACGGCGCAATAACGAGAAAACCAACTCTTCCGGGAACTCTCCGGATCAGCTGCCGTCAAACATAATCATAATAGGAAGGATTGGAGGACGTAATGTGAAGAGAACATTGCTCTTTGCGCTCATGGCAGCACTCTTGGCGACGCCGTTCGCCTCGTGTGAGACCGGCCTGTCCTTTCCGACGGAAAACATCGACATGGTGTCGGTCGTGCGAATGGACACCAACCAGACGCTCTGGCTCGGCATGAGCCAAGAGGACGCGGAGCGGGTGCTGGGAGCGCCGCTCGATCCTGAGAGCAACCACTGGTTCAAGATGTATAAAAATGGCATCAAGGCGGGATTCCGGGACGGCGTGCTCTGCGGGATGCACCTGTATCAGGACGGCGACGCGCCCGGCGCCTACGCATTGAAGAACGGGGGCGGCGCCTGCGGCGGCGTGGCAGAGGACGCGGTGCAGACCTTCGAACCGGACATGGTCTTTGACAGCAACGTGTGGCAGGCGCTGTATGAGAATGTGGACGGCGCCTGGAAGCCGATCGTGCCAGAGCACTTTTTCGAGATAGAGGGCGAGGCGGACAAAAACCGGTACGCATCCGTCGTCATTCAGCCGGGAGATGCGGGGGTGCAATCGATCTTCGTCGTAGAGCTGTACTATATTCGGTATTTGGAATAATGGAAGCAGCACGGCGTGGTTGCGTCAGGAAACAACAAACCTGCGCTTTCTGGCGCAGGTTTGTCACAATATCCGTTTTGCGGGGCCATGTAGCGCGGGTGCGTTACTTGCCAAGACCGGCCTTGGCGGCGTCGCACAGCTTCGCGAAACCGGCCGCATCGTGGATCGCCAGATCCGACAGGATCTTGCGGTTGACCACAACGCCGCTCTTCTTGAGGCCGTCGATCATACGGGAGTAGCTCAGGCCGTTCACGCGGGCACCGGCGTTGATGCGGGCGATCCACAGGCGGCGGTATTCGCGTTTCTTGAGCTTACGCCCAATGAACGCATAGCGCAGGGAGCGGCGAACCTGCTCGCTGGCGGCGCGATACTGTTTGGAACGGGCGCCGAAGTAGCCCTTGGCCAGGCGGAATACTTTCCTACGTTTCTTCAGGGCGTTGACAGCCCTCTTGACTCTTGCCATTTCGATTCGCCTTCTTACTTATACGGAATCAGTTTCTTCATCACTTTGGCTTCGCCGCTGAACACCAGGGCGGCCTTGCGAAGGTTGCGCGTGCGCTTGGTGGGTTTCTTGGTCAGGATATGGCTTTTGTACGCCTGCGAGCGCTTGATCTTGCCGGACTTGGTCAGCTTGAAGCGCTTCGCCGCGCCGCGGTGGGTCTTCTGCTTGGGCATGGGAACTCCTCCTCTCGTTCAGTGCATCATTTCGCGAAGAAACGGAGCGTGCTCCTAGTCTTTATCGCGCGGGGCAAGGATCATGATCATGTTGCGGCCCTCGATCAGCGGCTGGCGCTCAACGTTGCCGTATTCCTTGATCCGCTCGGCGAAACTCCTCATAACCTGGAGACCGATTTCGGAATGGGTAATCTGGCGGCCGCGGAAACGGATGTTTACCTTGACCTTGTCGCCATCCTGGAGGAACTTGACCGCGTTTCGGAACTTGACGTCGACGTCATGGTCTTCGATGGTCGCGGACAGGCGGACCTCCTTGATGGTGATGATCTTTTGATTCTTGCGAATCTCTCGTTCACGCTTGGACTGTTCGAAGCGGTATTTGCCATAATCCATCAACTTGCACACCGGCGGCTTGGCCTGCGGCGCAATCTTGACCAGATCGAGCTGGCGTTCTTCGGCGAGTTCCATAGCCTGCCGCGTCAGCATGACGCCCAGCTGTTCGCCGTTCTGATCGATCAAACGTACCTCGCGGTCGCGGATTTCCTCATTAATCATCAGATCGTTGTTGATACCCATGCACCTCCCAAATCGGTTCTGGAAAAAAGAAACGGGCGATTCGCAAAAGCGAACGCCCACACACAAAACAAGAGTTTCATGCGAACCCGCGCTGGCGATGCCGCCGGGTGAGAAGCGAGCGCTTCTGCTTTATCAAAGGCAGTATACCATGCGTGTATGCGAGCGTCAACTGAAAATTCAAAATTTTACAGCCACAGCCCAATCCGGCGCGCCGATCGCCGGCCTTGACTTCTTCCGTTTGCGGGATACAATGAATGCGGAGGGGATGCGCGTGTACGAAATTGTCCCGATGACGAAGGCACACCTTGCGCCCGCGCTGGCGCTTTGGCACGAGCAGTTTTTGCGGCACCTGGGCGGAGTATTCCCTGACTTCTTCCCCGGCGGGGAGGAAGCCGCTCGCGCTTGCCTTCTGGACCAGATTGAAAGAGGGAACGCGCTGGCCGCGGAGCGGGATGGGTGCCTGGCCGGGTACATGGCGTGGCTGTACTTTGATTTCCACAGGGAGCCGTCGGCCTTCTGCCCGACGGTGGGCCATGCGGCGTTACCCGGCGGCGAGGAGGGCGTGTACCGCGCGCTGTACATGGAGGCGTCCCGACGCTGGGTGGCGGACGGGAAGTTCAATCATCTGTGGATGACCTACCATGATGACATCGTTTTGAAGGACGCGCTGTACGAACTGGGTTTTGGCGCCCATGTGATCGATGCCTGCCGCAGGGTGGAGCCGCCTGTCGAAAAGTCCAACGGCCCCTTCAGGATCACAGAGGCGGGCGAAGGCGATGCGGATGCGCTTTTGCGCCTTGCCGGTGAGACGAGCGCGTACTACCTGGACGCGCCACTCTTTTTGCGGCGGAAGCGCTTTTCGCCCGGCGATATCCGGGACATCCTCCAAAACCATCGCGTGCTGCTGGCGTGGGATGGTGGTCGGCTGATCGGCGCGCTGGATTTCACTCTCAATCCAGGCTTTGACTGTGAACAGCTGACTGGAGGCCTTAGCGCCTTAATCACCGGCATCGGCGCGTATGTCGATCCCGCGTACCGGGGCAAGGGGGCGGGATCGCAGTTGGTCGCCAGGATGTTCCAAATCTGTGCCGAAATTGGGAAACCCTGGGCGCACGTCTGCTATGAGAGCGCGAACCCCTTTGCCAGCGGGTTTTGGCCCCGAACTTTTCGGCCCGCGATCCGCTCGGTGCGGAGAACCATCAACAAGGATGCCAACGGGTGAGCCTGACGAATATGCGTTGGCGGCGCGGCACGGGCTGATTGACGTCCATCAGACAGATGGGAGTGCGACATGGTCTATCCGGACATCTGCGAGGGAATCTTCCTTGAGCGGCGCAACCGCTTTGTCGCGGAAGTCGAAATCGGCGGCGAGGTTCAGGTTTGCCACGTGAAAAACACCGGCCGGTGCCGGGAACTGTTCGTACCCGGCGCGACGGTCTACCTGCAGCGGTTCGAGCCAGGCGCGCGCAAGACCGGGTACGACCTGATCGCAGTTTGGAAGGGCGGCCGGCTGATCAACGTGGACAGCCAGGCGCCCAACAAGGTTCCGCGAGTGGGCGGAGGGCGGCGGCTTCCTGTCCGGCATCGAGCGGATCCGGCCGGAATACAGCTTTTTGAACTCCCGGTTCGACTTCCTGATCGAGAGGGACGGGCGGAAGGCGCTGGTGGAGGTCAAGGGCGTGACGCTGGAGGAGGACGGCGTCGCGCTGTTCCCGGACGCGCCCACCGAGCGGGGCGTGAAACACCTGAAGGAACTGGCCGAGTGCCAGCGAAACGGCCTGGACGCATACGTCGTGTTTGTCGTCCAGATGAAGGGCGTTCGGTATTTTACGCCCAATGAGCGGACGCATCCCGCGTTCGGCCAGGCGCTGAGGGATGCTCGGGCGGCGGGTGTGGGCGTGCACGCTGTGGATTGCCATGTGGCCCCGGACGAAATCACCGCCGGGGAGCGGGTGGAGGTACGGTTGTGATTGGATGCCCTGGGCATCTGGCCATAGATGAATGACTGTCACGGTGGAAAGCGTGGAGGTGCGATTGTGAGGCTGTTTCTTGCGATCAACTTTGATCCGGCCACAAAAGAGAAGCTGCTGAAAATCCAGCGCAGGCTCATGGAGTGCGCCACAGGCAACTTTGCCCGGCCGGAGAACCTGCACCTGACCGTGGTGTTCCTGGGCGAGGTGGGGGAGACCGGCGCCATCCTACAGAGCATGAACACGCGCTTTAACGCCCCGGTAACGCTGGAATTCGACCGGGTGGGCACGTTCCGGCGCAATCTGTACTGGGTGGGCACGCTGCCCAGCCCGGCGCTGGACGCACTGTACCGGGGGCTGGTGGACGACCTGACCCGCGCGGGCTTCTCCGGCGACTGGCCCGATCGCCTGGTTCCACACATCACGATTGCCCGGGAGGTCGCGCTCCGAGGCCAGCCGGATCTTGCCTTCGAGCCCTTCTCCGTGACCGCGCGGCGGCTGAGCCTGATGAAGTCCGAACGGATCGGCGGGAAGCTCACCTACACGGAGGTCTACGGCAAGAGCGTTCCTTGAGTATAAGGGTCACTGAAAATGTTCTTTCAACAACAAAGCCCGGCGCATCGCACTTGGCTTAAGATCATGCACAAAATCCCGAAGAGATTCCATCATTTCCGGCGACCAGTGCGCAGGGAATGTGTTTGTTCTCCCAGTGCGCACATTGGGAGAACAAACAATACCATCAGTCAATGCGCCGCCCTGAAATCCCGCGGGATTTCAGGCGCACGCAGCTTTCCCTTCGCATGGAAAAAACCGAAGGGTTTTTCCATGCTCAGAAGCCCGGCGCATCGTACTGGGCTTTGTCATGCCTTGATGGACTCTTGATTATCCAATCTGCGCCGCGCTTTGGCTCTTCTTGTTCTTCCTGCCACCGAAGGGCAGCTTGATGTTTTTCTTGGACAGTACGTCAAACGCCACCGCGCCCAGAAGCACCAGGCCCTTGACCACCTGCTGCATGTTGGAATCAATGCCCATGATGGACATGCCGTTGTTCAGTACGCCCATGATCAGCGCGCCGATCAGCGTGCCGCCCACGGTGCCGATGCCGCCGTAGGCGCTGGCCCCGCCGATGTAGCAGGCGCCGATGGCGTCCAGCTCAAAGTTCTGGCCAGCCTGCGGGGAGGAGCTGTTGAGCCGTGCCGCGAACACCAGGCCCGCTACCGCCGCGAGGAGCGCCATGTTCACATAGGCCAGGAACAACATCTTATTGGTCTTGACGCCGGACAGCATCGCCGCCTTCTCATTGCCGCCGATGGCGTAGATGTGGCGGCCCATGACGGTGGAGGAGGTGAAGTAGCCGTAGCCCACCAAGATGATGCCCAGCAGGATCAGAACCGTCGGGACACCGCGGTACTCGGACAGGATGTAGAAAAACCACACCACCACCGCGCTGATCACGATCATCTTGATGGCCAGTGCCACCGGGCTCTCCACCGAGTAGCCCTTGCGCTTACGGCCCGCGTAGCTGCGCAATTGCGATGCGATGAAAACGATGGACAAGAGAATCCCCGCCGCGATGGCAGTCGCGTTCGGCTTGGCCGGCAGGCCAAACCAACCCTCCATGAAGTTGGGGATGAAGCCGGTGGAGAACATCAGGTAGTCCTGCGGGAAGGGTGCAAGCGTCAGGCCGCCCAGGATCAGAAGCGTCAGCCCCCGGAACACCAGCATGCCGGAGAGCGTCACGATGAACGCGGGGATGCGCACGTAGGCGATCCAAAACCCCTGCCACATGCCGATCAGAAGGCCCACAATCATGCACAGCGTCACCGAGAGATAGACGTTCATCTTCCACGTGATGATGAACGTGCCCGCGCACGCGCCGATCAGCGCTACCACCGAACCGACCGACAGGTCGATGTTGCCGCCGGTCAAAATGCAGATCAGCATGCCGACCGCCAGGATCACCACGTAGGCGTTCTGGAAGATCAGGTTGGACACGTTCATGGGCTTGAGCAGGATGCCGCCCGTCATCAGCGAAAATAGCAGCACGATGACCACCAGCGCCAGCAGCATTGAATACTGCTTCAGGTTCCCGCCCAGCGCGTTTTTCAGCTTGTTCATGCGCCCACCTCTCTCTTGCTGGCCTGCAGGATGCGGTTCATGATGACCTCCTGCGAAGCTTCTTCCCGCGGGAGCTCCGCGATCAGCTTGCCTTCGTTCATCACATAAATGCGGTCGCACATGCCCAGGATCTCGGGCAGTTCTGAGGAGATCATGAGGATGGATTTGCTCTCGGCGACCAGCTGGTTGATGATTTGGTAGATTTCAAACTTCGCGCCCACGTCGATGCCGCGGGTGGGTTCGTCCAGGATCATGATGTCGGGCATGGCGAACATCCACTTGCCCACCAGCACCTTCTGCTGGTTGCCGCCGGATAGGTTGCCCACCTGCTGTTCGACGGTCGGGGTCTTGATGTTCAGCTTTTGCCGGTACACCTCGGCATCGTTCTGCTCCTTGTCCTTGTCCAGCACGCCTTTACTTGAGACAAAGTCCAGCCGGGAGAGCGTGAGGTTTCGCTTGACGGAGTCGATCAGCACCAGGCCGTTGCCTTTTCGGTCCTCGGTGATGTAGGCAAAGCCATTCTTGATGGCGTCCGCCACGCTGTGCAACGGAAGCGCCACGCCGTCCTTTTTCACCGTGCCGGAGATTTTCGTGCCGTAGGACCGGCCGAACACGCTCATCGCAAGCTCGGTGCGCCCCGCGCCGATCAGTCCCGCGATACCCACCACTTCGCCCCTGCGCACGTTGATCGAAACGTCGTCCACCACCTTGCGCTCGGTGTAGAGCGGGTGGTAAACCGTCCAGTGCTCGATTTCCAGCGCCACCTCGCCGGGGTGGGACTGCCGCTTGGGGAAGCGGTCGGTCAGTTCCCGGCCCACCATGCCGCGGATGATGCGCTCCTCGGTGATCTCGTCCGCGGACTTGTCCAGCGTCTCGATCGTCGCGCCGTCCCGGAGGATGGTGATCTTGTCGGCGACGTAGGCGATTTCGTTCAGCTTGTGGGAGATGATGATCGACGTGACGCCCTTGCCCTTTCGAAGCGAGAGCAGAAGGTCCAGAAGCTTCTTTGCGTCCGATTCATTGAGGGACGAGGTCGGCTCGTCCAGGATCAAAAGCCGCACATCCTTGGCCAGGGCCTTTGCGATTTCGACTAGCTGCTGCTTGCCCACGCCGATGTCCTTGATCAAGGTGCGCGGGTTCTCCTCCAGGCCGACGATGCGTAGGTATTTTTCAGCCATATGGTTGGTTTCGTCCCAGTCCACCACGCCGCGGCGGGCGCGCTCGTTGCCCAGGAACATATTTTCCGCAATCGAAAGATAGGGCACCAGCGCCAGCTCCTGATGGATGATGACGATGCCCTTGTGTTCGGAATCCTTGATGGTTTTGAAGCGGCACTCCTGTCCGTCGTAGATGATTTCGCCGGTGTAGGAGCCGTGCGGGTAGATGCCGCTGAGTACATTCATCAGCGTACTCTTGCCCGCACCGGTTTCGCCGACCAGCGCGTGGAGTTCGCCCTCTTCCACCTTGATGTTGACATCGCTCAGCGCCTTGACGCCGGGGAAGGTCTTGGTGATGGAGCGCATCTCCAGTAGGATCTTTGCCATGGAAATCCCCCAATCC
>JAEVZE010000399.1 GCA_023392395.1 Bacillota bacterium | reverse complement strand
GTCCTACATCTTTCAGACGCGCACGCGCTTTGGCACCTACGTCATGGCCATCGGCGACAATGAATCCATTGCCAGAAACGTTGGCATCAACATAGACCGGACAAAGTTCAAGGTTTTTTTGTGGCTGGGCGTGTGCATCGGTCTTGTGGGCCTGATGGGCGCGGTGCGCATCGGCCGGGGCGAGGTCGGCATCGGGCGAAACGTGGTCTTTCCAGCCATCACGGCGGTGGTCGTGGGCGGCACGAGCCTGACCGGCGGGCGGGGCGGCGTGGTCAATACGCTGATCGGCACCCTGATCGTCACCGTGATCAACAACGCGCTGGTGCTTCTGGGCGTCAGCCCCTACGTGCAGCAGGCGGCGCAGGGCATCATCATCATTGTCGCGGTGGCCGTCTCCGTGCCGCACGGCAAGAACCTGATCTTGAAATGAGGAGGCGTGCGCGATGGAACGAAAACTTCTGATGTCTGCCCGGAACGTCACGATGCACTACCCCGGCACGCTCGCCTTGAACGAAGTGAGCCTGGACATCTACGGTGGGGAAGTGCTGGGCCTGATCGGTGAAAACGGCGCGGGCAAGTCCACGCTGATGAAAATCCTGATGGGGGCGGAGAGGGCCACCTCCGGCGAAATGCGGATGCACGGCGACGTTTACGCGCCGCGCACCACCATCCAGGCCAACCATCTGGGCGTGGGCATGGTGTTTCAGGAGCAGTCGCTGATTCAGAATCTGACGGTCGCTCAGAACATCTACATCGGCCGCGAGGAGCCCTACGTCCGGCACGGCCTGGTGAACGTCAAGCGCATGAATGCCGACGCGCAGAAGGTGCTTGATCAAATGGAGATCGAGAACATCCGACCGGGCGCCCGCGTGAACCGGCTGGATTTTGCCAGCCGCCAGATGGTGGAGATCGCAAAAGTCTTCGACGCGGTCAGCGCCTGTCAGGACAAGGGCGCCATCATCCTCTTGGACGAGCCGACCTCGGTGTTGAGCGATCAGGAGATCCGCCAGCTGTTCCGCCACATGAAGCGCCTGTGCGATCGCGGCAACGCGGTGATCTTCGTCTCCCACAAGCTGGGCGAGGTGATGGAGATCGCCGCCCGCATCTGCGTGTTCAAGGATGGCTGCAAGGTGGCCGAAATGCCCAATTCGGAATTGGACGAGGGCATTCTGTATGAAAAAATGGTCGGCCGCTCCGCCTCGGGCGAGTATTACCGGGTGGCCCGCCAGCGCGTGCCGGAGGCCGAAGTGGTGCTGGAGTTGAAAGAACTGGGCAAGCGCGGCTACTTCGGCGGCGTGGACCTTCAGCTGCACCGGGGCGAGATCGTGTCGGTCTGCGGCGTGATCGGGTCCGGCAAGGAGGAGCTGTGCGCCGTGGTCTCGGGCGACGAGGACCCCACCTCCGGGGAGATCCGTATCCGCGGGCAGGCGAAGCGGTTTGATTCACCCTGCATGGCGCTGGGCAGCGGCATCCTGTCGGTGCCAAGGGAGCGCCGCGTCGAGGGCGTGGTCCCGGAGCTTTCCGCCTGTGAAAACATCGCCCTGTCCAATTTTGAGAAGGTCAAGCGCCACGGCCTGATCTCCGACAAGCTCGCAAGGGTTCAGGCGGAGGAGTACGTGCGCGAACTGTCCATCAAGCTCCCCAGCGTCCGGCAAACCGTGGGCCACCTGAGCGGCGGCAACGCGCAGAAGGTGGTGTTCGCGCGCGCGCTGGCCTCCGACGCCGACATCCTGATCCTCGACCACCCCACACGGGGCGTGGACGTGGGCGCGAAGGCGGAAATCTACTCAATCATCCGGGACATCGCCGACAAGGGCAAGAGCTTGATTGTGCTGGGCGACACCCTGGACGAATCGATCGGCCTGGCAAACCGCGTCTTTGTGATGAAGGATGGCGAAGTCACCCGCGTTTTCGACGCGCCGCCGGACGGCAAGCCCGACCAGCTCAGCATTCTCAAGTACATGATGTAAACCAATTCCGAATTTTACTGCATCGTCGCGACGGGCCTTTTCGCGCATGACTGTGTCGCTCTCCGCTCAATATAGCGCCGCTACACCTCGCTCCGGCTCCTTGTTCCGCATCGAAAATTCCTTGCTGCTTTGGACGCACTAATATTCTACATTGATTAAGGGGATTGCCATGAACACGGAGAGAACGCTCTGGGGGAGGATCGCCGGCAGCCGGGAAGCGCTGACCAAGTACCTTACGCTGGCTTCTACGGTGGCGATCCTGATTGTCTTTACCGCGATCAGCCCCAGTTTCCTGGGGTCTCGCAACATCATCAACATCCTCAAGGACTTATCGCCCGTATTGGTGATGGCCTGCGGCGAAGGTTACGTGCTGATGCTGGGCTCCATCGACCTGTCCATCGGCAGCATCGCCTCCTGCGCGGCGGTCATGCTGACGGTACTGTTCAAACTCATCGGCCCCTGGGCCTATCCGGTGGTCATCCTGTACGGCGTGCTGGCGGGCATCCTGAACGGCGTATTGCACACCAGGCTTTCCGTTCCCTCGTTCATCGCCACGCTCAGCACCTCGGCCATCTGGCAGAGCGTCGCGTACCTGCTCTCGGGCGGGCAACCGCTGACGATGCTGCCAGACGTTTGGCCTTATGTGAACTGGGCGAAGTTCACGCTATTTGGCACGGTGCCGGTGCTGTTCCTCGTGGCGCTTGCAATCCTCACGGTCTATTCGATGGTGAGCCGCTTCACAACCTCCGGCCACACCGTGCGCGCCGCCGGCGCCAACGAGCGCGCCACCTGGCTGATGGGCCAAAACGTCCGCAAAGCCAAGGTCGTCGCCTTCCTGTGCTCCGGGCTGGGCGCGGCGCTGGGCGGCATCATCTTCGCCGTCAAGCTCAAAAGCGGCATTCCCACCGTCGGCACTCAGTACACGATGCTGGCCATCGCGGCGGCGGTGCTGGGCGGGCTGCAGATGACCGGCGGCAAGGGCGCCATCCTGATGACCCTGCTGGGCGCGCTGCTCATCACCGTCATCCAGAACGGCATGAACGTCATCGGCGTCAGCGGCCTGCTGCAGCAGATCATCTTCGGCGCGCTGCTTCTGGTTGCGATCTTCATCAACTCCGACAAGAACCACAAGGGCCTCGTCGTCAAATAGCCAGCTGCGAAGAAGGAGCGATGGAACGATGATCTATAAAAAGGTGAAGCTGATCGACGAGCCGATTTCCGCGCTGGGCATTGGCTGCTGGAACTTCGGCGGTGACTGGGGCGGCGAGGATGACGACAAGTACATCGGCATCGTGCACGCCGCGATCGACCGGGGCATCAACTTCTTCGACGTCGCCCCGGTCTACGGATGGTATCACGCCGAGGAGGTGTTGGGCAAGGCGCTGAGGGGCGGCCTTAGGGACAAGGTGGTCGTCGCGTCCAAGTGCGGCCTTCTCTGGGACGAGCACCACAAGACCCGCAACGACCTTTCCGGCAAGAGCATCCTGCAGGAGATCGACTGTAGCCTTCGGCGCTTGGGCACCGACCACGTGGACATCTATCAGCTCCACTGGCCCGACCACAATACGCCCATCGAGGAGACGGCGGAGGCGCTTTGCCAACTGAAGCGCGCGGGCAAGATCCGCTATGTGGGGCTTAGCAACTTCTCCCAGGCGGACGTGGAGGCGTTCATGCGGATCATCCCCGTCGAGTGCCAGCAGGGCCTGTACAACATGCTCGAGCGCAATACGGACAGCTACCACAGCATCCCGCTGGAGTACAAGGCCGAGGATGAGATGATGGCCACCGTTCGCAAGCACGGGCAGGCGTTTTTGCCCTACAGCCCCTACATGCAGGGCCTCCTGACCGGCCGCTTCACCCGGGAGCGCAAGTTCTCCTCCGGCGACATCCGAAACGAAAACCCCAAGTTTTTCGGCGAGGCATACGACCGGTATTATGACTGCTACGAGCAGCTGGCCGCGTTTGCCGGAGAGATGGGCCGCCCCATGAACGAGATCTGCGTCAATTGGCTGAGGCAAAAGGAGGAGGTCACCTGCATCATCGGCGGCGTGTCCTCCATTGCGCAGCTGGACGGCAACGCGCGCGCGCTGGACTGGGACATAAGCGTGGATGAGATGGCGGAGATCAACCGGATCATCGAACCGTTCCGATACCTGTAACGGGCAATCGCTTCTGCCCGGGGCGTAAGCGATCGCAAGGGGCCGAGGCCGGATTGCTGAAATATCTGCGGATATTTCCGGGCGCAATCCGACAGACCGGAGATGATTCTCCGTCGGGCGGGCAAGCGCGCCCTTTGGGGGAATCCCTATGTACCGGCAAAGCCGGTACATAGGATGGAACATAGAGGGCTTCAGCCCTCCAAACCTTCCGGGGTGTATGCTCTGTGGTTTACAAGTCAAGGAGGGAAAGCCATGCTTGGACGATATGTCAAGGGATTTCATCATTACGGCCTGCCCACAAAGGACATGGACGCGACCATCGAATTCTACAAGATGCTCGGCGCGGAGATCGTGTTTGAAACCACGGTGCTGGAGGCGGGCGAGCTCTGCCGGGTGGTGCACCTGAAAGTGGCCGACCTCTACGTGGAGGCTTATGAGCGCGACGAGATCGCCGGGGTCCCCGGCGCGATCGACCACATCGCGGTGGCCACGGACGATATTGCGGGCGCGTTTGAGGAGGCCAGGCGGCAGGGGCTCCCCTTCGCGGCGGAGGAAATCGGCGTTTCGGACTACTGGCCGGGCACGGCGCGCTGGTTCCACCTCATAGGGCCCAGCGGCGAGCGCGTGGAGTTCGCGCAGCAGTAGGATCAGGCTACGGAGGAATACCAAAATGGGAAAAGTGGTCACATTCGGCGAGATCATGCTGCGGCTGAAGAGCCCCGGGTTTGAACGTTTTTTGCAGACGCCCGCGTTTGAGGCCACGTTTGGCGGCGGCGAGGCCAACGTGGCGGTCAGCCTGGCCAATTTCGGCATGGATGCTTCGTTCGTTACGGCGCTGCCGAAGAACGACCTCGCGGAAGGCTGCATCCGGGAACTGCGCGGCTTCGGCGTGGACGTGTCGGGGATCGCGCGAACGGAGGGCCGCATCGGCATTTATTTTCTGGAAAACGGCGCGGTACAGCGGCCCAGTAAGGTGATCTACGACCGCGAAGGCAGCTGCATTGCCAGGGCGAAGCCGGGCGACATCGACTGGCGGACGGCGTTTGACAAAGCAACATGGTTTCACGTCACCGGCATCACGCCCGCGCTCAGCCAGAGCGCGGCGGCGCTCACGCTGGAGGCGATTTTGGCGGCCAGATCGATGGGCCTTGCCGTCAGCTGCGATCTCAATTACCGGAAGAACCTGTGGAAATACGGCAAGCGGGCGGACGAGGTGATGCCGGAGTTGGTCCGGCACTCCGATACGGTCATCGCCAACGAGGAGGACGTGCAGAAGGCGCTGGGGATCTATGGGGAATCCGCA
>JAEVZE010000192.1 GCA_023392395.1 Bacillota bacterium | reverse complement strand
CGGACGGGCAAGCGCGTCCTTTGGGGGAATCCATTTGCGGCAGCAGAGCTGCCACAAATGACTGAAACTTGGAGGGCTGCGGCCCTCCATACCTCCCGAGGTTTCCGCAAGTGATCACTTGCGTTGTTAAAGAAATATTCGTTTGACTTCTTAATTCGACCGGTTTAGAATTGTATAAACCGTGTATTTATGCGAGGTGTTCTCCATGTCGAAAACGCTCCCGCCGACCAGCGCCCTTCAGGCCATTCTAAAGGAAATTCCCACCCCGTTCCACCTGTACGACGAGGCGCTCCTGCGTTCCCGCGCGCAACTGCTCAAAAAAGCGTTCTCCTGGAATGAGGATTACCGGGAATACTTCGCCGTCAAGGCCAACCCCAACCCGTACCTTCTGAAGATTCTTCAGGAGGAGGGCATCAAGGTGGACTGCGCGTCGCTCACGGAGCTGATGCTGGCGAAGGCCTGCGGATTTTCGGGCGACGAGATCATGTTTTCCTCCAACGAGACGCCGGCGGACGAGTACGAATACGCCCGCTCGCTGAACGCGACCATCAATTTGGACGACGTCACCCACATCGACTTTTTGCAGCGGCACGGCGGCATTCCGAAAACCATATGCCTGCGCTTCAACCCCGGCGAGGCCTTCCAGTTTGGCAACTTCGTGATGGGGCACCCGGAAGAGGCCAAGTACGGCATGACCGGACCGCAGATTGTCGAAGCCGTCGAGAAGCTCATGAAGCTGGGCGTGGAGCGGTTTGGCCTACATGCGTTTCTGGTTTCGAACGCGCTGATGCCGGAATACTATCCGGAGTTGGCCAGGCTGCTTTTCAAAACGGTGGTAGACCTTTCTCAAAAGACAGGTGCAAAATTTCACATGGTCAACCTGTCAGGCGGCATCGGCGTCGCCTACCGGCCCGAGGAAACGGAGCCGGACGTACTCGCCATCGGCGAAGGCGTCCGGAAAGCATACGAAGAGATCATTGTGCCCGGCGGCCTTGCGCCCCTTCGCGTGGCGACGGAACTGGGCCGCTGGCTGGCAGGCCCCTGCGGTTGGCTGGTGACCACCGCCATCCATGAAAAGCATACCCACCGGGAGTATATCGGCGTGGACTCCTGCTCGGTGGACCTGATGCGCCCAGCGATGTACGGCGCGTACCACCACATCTCGGTCATTGGAAAGGAAGACGCGCCAAAGGACCGCGTCTACGATGTGGTCGGCTCGCTGTGCGAGAACAACGACAAGTTCGCGATCCAGCGTGCGCTGCCAATGATCGACATGGGCGATCTGGTGGTGGTGCACGACACCGGCGCCCACGGGCATTCGATGGGCTACAACTACAACGGTAAGCTGCGCTCGGCCGAAGTGCTTTTAAAGCCCGACGGCTCGTTCCAGATGATTCGCAGGCGGCAAACCCCGGCCGACTACTTCGCGACGCTGGACTTCCCGCCGCTGCGCGACGTTTTATAACCCCCGCCCTCATCGCCCGCCGCTTCCCTGCGAAGCCGGGCGATGATTTTGCTCTCCAGCCGGGAAACCTGCACCTGCGTCATGCCGAAATCCTGCGCGATCTCGGACTGCGTGTGATGCGCGAAGTAGCGCCTGAGCACGATGGTGCGCTCTTTCTCGTCCAGCTTTTTCAGCATCCCGTCCACCGTCAGCTTGTCGTCGATCTGGTCCGTCAAATCCTCGCCCAGCGTATCGCCCAGTGTCAGACTGCCATCGCCCGCCACCGGTTCGCTGAAAGATCGCGTGGGCCTGGTGGAATCCAGCGCCAACAGCGCATCCTCCCGGGATAGGGAGAGCGCCGAGGCGATCTCGTCGAGGCCAGGTTCCTTCAGGTTGCGGGCCTCGTATTCTTCGATGAAGCGGTAGACCTTCACCGCGTTCTCCTTGATGGAGCGGGATACCCGGACCGGCGCGTCGTCGCGCAAAAACCTGCGGATCTCGCCTAGGATCACCGGCACCGCGTAGGTGGAAAAGCGCACCTCGTAGGATGTGTCAAAGTTCCGGATCGCCTTGACGAGCCCCAGGCAGCCCATCTGGTACAGGTCGTCGTACTCGCGGCCGCGGTTCAAGTATCTGCGCACCACGTACTTGACCAGCGCCAGATGCGTGCGCACCAGCGCGTCCATCGCCTGCGGATCACCCGACTGCGCGCGTTCGATCAGTTGGCTTTGGTTGTCCTCACGGGTCAAGCGTTGCGCGCCAGCGGCATTTCATCTGGAATCAGCCGCTTGCGCATCCGTATGGTGGTGCCGACGCCCGGCTGGGAGCGCACATCCAATTCGTCCATGAAGCTCTCCATCACGGTAAAGCCCATGCCGCTGCGCTCCGAGCCTTCAAGCGACGTAAAAAACGGCTTCCTGGCTTCCTCCACGTTTTCGATGCCGCGGCCATTGTCGATCACCTCGACCGTCAGCGTCCCGTCTGATTCCAGCAGCGCCTTCATCCTCACGGTGCCGTTTCGCCCGGCGTATCCGTGGATGATCGCGTTGGTCACCGCCTCCGAAACGGAAGTTTTCACGTCGCCCATCTGTTCCAG
>JAEVZE010000190.1 GCA_023392395.1 Bacillota bacterium | reverse complement strand
CGTGTTTGAACGGGGCGTGGCGGTGGACGGCGCGGGCACGACCCAGTGCGTGACGCCGGTGTTTCCGGGCGTCTCAAACCCCGAAGTGCTGCATCAGGGCGGCTACGCGATGGTGCCCTTCGCCGCGAAAGACCTGTACGCCACCTACGCGTTCTCCTTTACCGGCGGCGCGCTGGTCAAGTGGTTTACCGACCGGCTTGCGGGCTCTGCCCGGGCGGAGGCCGAAAAGAACGGCGAATCCATCTATCAGGCGCTGGAGCGCGGCATGGGGGAGGGCCCGACCGGCATCTTCGTACTGCCCCATTTCGCGGGCGCGGGCACGCCCTACATGGACCCCGGCGCGAAGGGTGTGATCACCGGCCTCACCATCGAGCATTCGCTTTCCGACCTGTACAAGGCGGTGCTGGAGGGCATCGCCTACGAGATGCGCGTCAACATGGAAAAGCTGCAAGAGGCGGGCATCCAGATTTCCCGGCTGCACGCCACCGGCGGCGGTGCGAAGTCGGAGGCGTGGCTTCAGATCAAGGCGGACGTGCTGGGCATTCCGATCGACTCGCTGGGCGACAGCGAGGCGGGCATCCTCGGCAGCATCCTGCTGACGGGCGTTGCGACGGGCGCATTTCACAGCCTTTCGGAAGGCGCGGCGGCGCTGGTCAAGACGCTGGGGACTTTCGCGCCCGATCCAACCCGCCATGCGGCCTACGACGAGTGCTTTCAGCACTACCGCGCGCTGTACAATGCCACGCGGGCACGTCTAGCGCACGGGGAAACTGGCCGTATTTTCCGCCCGTCCTGTCAGAAACCGGTTGACAGAGCGGGCGGCTTTTTGTTACGCTTATCTCGGCCGGACAGAACGATTTCCGGCCTTTGCACAAAGGACGGGAGGAAAAGGGCATGGGTCAAGCGCTCCTATGGGCCTCAGCAGGTACCGGTTTTACGTTTTTGATGACCACGCTGGGCGCGGCGATGGTATTCATTTTCCGCAAGGAGATGTCGGGCGGTGTCCAGAAGATCTTTCTGGGCTTCGCGGCGGGCGTGATGATCGCGGCGTCAGTGTGGAGCCTTCTGATCCCGGCCATCGAGGAGGCCGAGGCCGCGGGCGGCATCGGCTGGATCCCGGCTGCGGGCGGCTTCATCATCGGCATCGCGTTTCTGTATGGGCTGGATTTGCTCATTCCCCACCTGCACATCGGCGCCACCCAGGCGGAGGGTTTGTCCTCGTCAATGAAGCGCACGTCGCTGCTCGTCATGGCGGTCACGCTGCACAACATCCCGGAGGGTATGGCGGTGGGCCTGTCGTTCGCCCGCGCCGCGCAGCACGGCGGCGACGTGGCCATCTACGCGGCGGCGATGGCGCTGGCGCTGGGCATCGGCATCCAGAACTTCCCGGAGGGCGCGGCGGTATCGCTGCCGCTCCGGCAGGAGGGCATGGGCCTTGGCCGAGCGTTTTTGATGGGCAGCATGTCAGGCATCGTGGAGCCCATCTTCGGCCTTCTGACGGTGGTGATCGCCGCCTTCATCGCGCCTTACATGCCTTGGCTATTGTCCTTCGCGGCGGGCGCCATGATGTACGTGGTGGTGGAGGAACTGATCCCCGAGGCGCACCTGGGCGAACACTCCAACGTGGGCACCATGGGCGTGATGGCGGGATTTCTCATTATGATGATTTTGGATGTTGCCTTGGGCTAGGGCGCTGAAAATCCGCAAGCGGCTTTTCAGCGCGGGCGCAGACCCTGCAAGCCAAAGGCTTGCGGGCGGGTCTGCGCTTGGAAACGGTATGGGCAACCTGTGGACGCACATGTCGCCCTCCGGTTGCCGTGAATGAATCGGGGACTGCGGTCCCCGAACCCCGGGGAAAGCTCGAAATAGATCCGTAACCAAGATGCAAGGCTCCCGGCCCTTGGCGGGCGGGGAGCCATTTTGCTTATAACAGAATTTCAAACTCGAACTCGTGCTCGATGGGGATGCCGTCGTCGCCTGTCAAAGGGATTGAGGGTTTGAGCTTACGGGCCTCGTTCACCGCGCCGATGTGCACCGCTTTCAATTGAAAGCCGTAGCGCTGGTAGAAGCGGATCGCCCGGGTGTTGTCGTTGGTGGTGACCAGCCACAGCCGCCTGAGATTCCGCTTTCTGGCCTCGGCGGCTGCCGCGTCCAGGAGTTTTCGGCCCGCGCCTTGCCCCTCCACCAGGGAAAACAGCGCGCCGACCTCCATCTCGCCGTCCGCCTCTCGGTACAATAGCGCGCCCAGCAGCGCCCCTTCCTCCACCGCGACGAAACCGGGCAGGCCGCTCGTATCGTAGAGCGAACCCAGCGTCACGCACATCGGCCCGCCCCAAAGGCAGCGCACGTATCCATTGACTGATTCGCGAAACTTTTCATTTAGCGTCTGTATCTCCATGCGCAACCTCCGCGTTGTTATGTATATCCAGTATATCGCCTGATTGGCATCATATCAACCGTGTAACTGCTTTCATCGGTCCGGATTTTAGCGCCAGCGTCAGTTGCCTGGGATCAAGTTCAGCATGCTGTCCACGTCCGGCACGTTGACGTAGGAGGCGGGTACCTCGCCCACGATGATCGCGTCGGCCACCGGCACGATGGTGGTGATTGCCACGGTGGACGCACCGGTGGGGATCACGATGCGCATCTGCGTGGACGCCTCCAGCGAAATCTCGTGGCGGGTCTGGTTGATGCCGGCCGTCTCGAAGGCGGTGACAAAGCGCGTGGTGATCGAACCCACCGGCACCACGCCCACGCGGATGCGCGGGCCCGAACTGCTCAGGATTTTCACGCCGAAGGCCGAGCCCAGCGGCAGCAGCACGCCCTCGTTCTCCATCGCCGCCAGGTTCTTCTGCACGGTCAGCGCGGTCTTGGACGCCAGGTCGTTCATGAGCAGCGTGTTGGCCTTGATCATCGTCACGCGGCCGTTCGCGTCCGTGGACACCTGGATCAGGTCCGAATAGCTGACGGAGGACTGCATCACCTCCGCCACCGCCTGGTTGATGGCCGCCACCGCCAACTGCCGCGCCTTTGCCTCCGCCATCGCGATGACGATCGGGTTGAGGTTTGCGACCACATAGGTCGCAAGCGCTGCGGCCAGCGCTATAACCGCCGCGATCGCCACCAGCGCGCGCTTCCCTTTTTTTGCAACCATCTGCCGATCCACTCCGTCCAAAGAGGCATAGCATATTTCCGCCCCTACGCAATCCTATGCTTTCGACGCGGCGAACTGAACGGCGCGCCGCCGAAAGTACGTGCTTTTCGACGGGCTGTGTGCTATAATAGCATGCGCTATTCAAGTGCAGGGCAACGACTTTCGGGAGGATACCAACCAAATGAGCGCATTCAAATCGCGTACGAGTGACGGCAACTTCCTCTTTTCGGTCATCCTGACGACCGCGAAGATGCTGTTCATCGTCGTGTTGATCCTGGGCATCACCGGGTCGGGCCTTCTGGTGGGCGTCGCCAAGGCCTGGATAGAAACCGCGCCGGCGCTGGATCTGTCTTCGTTCAACGAACAGGCCAAGACCTCCTTCATCTACGACAAGTACGGCGCCCTGATCACCGACTTCAAAGGCACGGAAAACCGCATCGACGCCACCTGGGAAGAAATCCCTGAAAACCTCAAAAACGCAGTCATCGCCGTCGAGGATCAGCGCTTTCGCACCCACAACGGCGTGGACATCAAGCGCATCCTGGGCGCGCTGGTTACCAACCTTTTGAACGACAACGTGCAGGGCGGTTCCACCATCACGCAGCAGTTGGTCAAACTGACCATGCTCAACGCCGACCAGAACTACAAGCGCAAGCTGCAGGAAGCCTACCTGGCGCTGCAGCTGGAAAAGCAGATCTCAAAAGACGACATCCTTTTGGAGTACCTGAACATCATCTTCCTGGGCGGCAACGACTACGGCGTAAAGGTCGCCGCCATGGACTACTACGGCAAGGACTTGTCCCAGCTGTCGCTTCGCGAATGCGCTTCGCTGGCGCGGACCATCCGAAACCCCTACCGCTACAATCCCCGACGCAACTACTACACCACCAATACGCCCGACGAAATTGAAAAGGGCACCAATTACGTGCTGGGCCTGATGTACGAACAGAACCTGATCTCAAAGGCCGACTACGACCAGGCGATGTCTGAGAAGCTGAACGTCAAAGAAAAATCCGCCTATACCAGCACCATGTACAACAACGCCTACTACGTCGAATATGCCATCTACGACGTGGTGACCAAGATGCTGCGCGTCGAAAAGCTGGACGACACCACCGCCAACCGCAGCGCCATGGAGAACAAGCTGCGTACCGGCGGCTACAGCATCTACACCTCGCTGGACCCGAAGATCCAGGAGGGGGTGCAGGAGGTCGTCACCAATTGGGACAAGTACCCGGACACCCGCTACGCCTCCGACCGCACCTACAAAACGTCGCTGGGCGACGGGCAGTACATCCAGCTGGCCCAGCCGCAGGCCGCCGCCGCGGTGATGGACTGGCATACCGGCGAACTGGTGGCCATCATCGGCGGCCGTTCGACGCCCACGCAAAAAAAGCAGCTCAACCGCGCCTACCAGAGCCGGATGCCGGTGGGTTCTTCCATAAAACCCCTGTCGGTGTACGGCCCGGCGTTCGACTTGGGCTATTCCCCGGGCACCCCGGTGGTCAACGCGCCCCTCAAGATCGATGGCTGGGATACCGACAAGGGCTATCCCGCCAACTTCTCGGGCGAGGGCTACACCGGCATCGAGACGCTGAGAAAGGCCATCAACAAGTCCCACAACACCGCCGCGGCGCAGGCGCTGTTCTCCTACGTGGGCATTGAGAACTCGGTCAACTACCTGCTGAAGCTGGGCGTCTCCCGCAGCCACATCTCCGCCACCGGCGCAGGGCTGGCCCTGGGCGCTTCGGGCGTCTCCACCATTGAGATGGCCGCCGCCTTCGGCGCCATCGCCAACAAGGGCGAGTATCAGGAGCCCTTCGCGTTCTCCCGCGTGGTGGACTCCCAGGGCAAGGTGTACCTGAACGCCCGGAACCTGCAGATCAAGCGCCAGGCGTTCAAGGAGACCACCGCGTGGCTGCTCGTCAGCGTGCTCAAGGGCTGCGTTTCGGAGGGCGGCACCGGCCAGAAGGCGAACTTCGGCAACTTCACCGTGGCGGGCAAGACCGGTACCAACTCCGACTACCGCGGCGTGTTCTTCGCCGGCATGACCGGCTACTACTCCGGGGCGGTGTGGATCGGCCACGACAACTACAAGCCGCTGGTGTCCAACGCACAGGGCGGTACGTACGCGGCGCCCTTGTGGGCCGCCGTCATGAAGACGGTGCATTCCCTCGAGGGCATCACCAAGGACCACAAGATCAACACCAAGACCGCCGAGGAACTTGGCATCGTCAAGGCGCAGGCCTGCGCGGTCTCGGGCATGAAGCCCACCGCCGCGTGCAAAAACGACGTCAATGGCTACGGCGTCACCACCGACTTCTACGTGAAGGGCACCGAGCCCACGGAAGCCTGCAACATGCACCGCACCATCCGGTTGTGCAACAAGTCCAAGATGCTGCCCGGCCCCTACTGCACGTCGGTCAGCACCTACGGCACCATCTACCTGCCGGAAGGCCACCCGCTGAGGTTCTGCGACATCAAGGAGGTGCGCAAGTACTTCAAGGGCGCGTCCGCCGACAAGGGCAGCGCGTCGTTCGGCACGTGCAACAAGTGCAGAAGGTCGGGCGCAAGCTCGGGCAACCAGGACGAGACCAAGCTGCAGAGCGCCATCAACAAGGCCACCACGCTGATCGAGGCTGGCCAGGGGTTGATCGACGCGGGCAACCTGTCTAACTCCCAGGCCACCAAGCTTCAGAAGTCGATGTCCAATACCCAAAAGGCCATCGACAACGCGAACTACTCCAACATCGTCAAGTATGGCAAGCAGCTGCAGGAGCTGATCGCGAAATATTCGTAACCGATGGCGCCCAAAATCCACCGGGCGGCTTTTGGGCGCGAAGGAAGAAGCCTTCGTGGGCCTGAAATCCTGAGGGATTTCCCGGCGGCCCACTGACTTGAGGAAATGTTTCGCCCACCAGTGCGCGCACTGATGGGCGAAACACATTTCCGGCGCGCAGGTCGCCGAAAATGATTCAGTGTGAAGGGGTTTGCCGGTAAATATCAGAGCGATCAGAGCACCATTCATCCGATCGAACGGATAACGGCGCTTTTGGTATAAATGGGTGGTATTTCTTGTCCGGGTCATATTTAACTTGAACCGGAAACGTTTACATTGTATAATGTTGGTGTTGCGAATTCACATCTGTCGGGAGGTTCTTCAAAATGGAGAAACTGCGCATTGGAATCATCGGCTGCGGCGGCATCGCCAACGGCAAGCACATGCCCGCGCTTTCCAGGCTCAAGGACGTGGAGATGGTCGCCTTCTGCGACATCGT
>JAEVZE010000334.1 GCA_023392395.1 Bacillota bacterium | reverse complement strand
GGCGGCGACCACCGAAAGATCCCGCCCGCTTGCGCTCTCGGCGTCAGCGGCGGGCACCCATTCCAGCAGTCCTCTGCCCGACCGGAACTGTCGGTACAGCGCCCGGGCGACCGCGGACAGCGTGAAGGCCGCCTCCGAGGGGAGCAGCGCAAGGGCCGCCGCCGCCCTTCGGATGGAGGCCATCGAAGGCGGCAGAAGCGCGGGCAGGAATGCATAGGCAAAACCGGTCAGGAGCGCCGGGGCGTTTCCAGACCATAGGCCAAGGATCAGCGTGAGGAGGGCCGCGCCGGGGGCGAGGCTCCGAACCAGATTGGACAGCAGCATCCACTTGCCCAGCGCGTCCGGTGCGAGGCCGAGGAATCGGATCAGCTGCCAGTCGCCCCGCGTCCAGCGCTCCATGCGCTTGAGGTAGCTGGGCAGCGCGGGCGGAAAATCGTCGTACACCGCCACATCGGAGGCCAGCCCCGCGCCCGCGAGCAGGCCTTCGATCAGGTCGTGGCTCAGAATCGCGTTGTCGGGAAGGCGTCCTGCCGCCTGGTTGAACGCCTTCAGGTCGTACACGCCCTTGCCGGGGAAGGCGCCCCGGCCGCAGGCATCCATCATCAGGTTGGAGGCCGACACCGGATAGCTGTTCAGTCCGCCTTCGCCGCCGATCAGAAGCGCGAAGCGGCTGCGGGCGCAGCCCTGCTCCACCCGGGGCGCGATCAACGCGTACCCCTTGCGAACGTCGTCCTCGATGCGGGGCCGGTTGAGCGGGTGGGCGATGGCGCCGATCAGTTTCTGCACCGCGTCGGGCAGCGCCCGAGTGTCGGCGTCCAGCGTCAGCACATAGCGGAAGTCCCGCTCGTACAGGTACTGCGCGCTGGCGCGCTCGGGTGTGAACTGCGCCTCGTCTCCGGTCAAAAGCAGCGCGTTCAGCGCTAACACCGAACCCCGCTTGCGCTCGTGGCCGCGCCACAGTTTGTCTTCGCGGGCATAGCGGCGCTCCCGCTGCAGGTAATGGTATTTGCCGAATCCCGCGCGCGCGTTCATCGCGGCCACGCGCTGGCGCAGGTAGGCCACCAGCGCGTCCTCGCCCGGCTGCTCGCGCTGGTTAGAATCAGAGAAATCGCACAGCAGAAGGTATTCTACGTTGGGGTCGGTCGACAGCGCGCCCAGTGCCTCGAAGCCCTCGGCCAGCGCCTTGGCGCGGGATTCGCCGGACAACAGCGCCGGGACGCACACCAGCGTCCGGGCGTCGTCCGGCACCTTCGCCATGTCAAGCCTGAGGAGCTTTCTGGGCGCGAGAAAACGCGCGCCAACGTAGCCCGCGATCGCCTCGGCAAAGCGCCATGACAGCGGCAGAGCCGGGATCAACCAAAGCGGATTGCCCAAAAACGCGGTCAAAAGGATCAGGATCACGGCGGTCAGGCCGGAAAGTGCGATGGCCAGCGCGTTCCCGGTGGGGTCGGGGATCCTCCGGGGCAGCTTCGCGCGGGGTTGCCCCAGCGCTTGGGCGAGCGCCCGGCGGCCGTCGTCGTCGTACAGCCACCAGCACACGCTGCCTTGCACGCCCTCGAGCCCCGCCGCCTCATCCACCGCCCGGCGGGCGATGGTCAATTCGCTCTGGCCCGTCGCCCGGGCAAGCGCGGCGACCTCCTCGCGGATCAGGGCGCGGGATTCCTCGTCCATCTTGGGGTACACGCCCGACGGGTCCAGCCGGAGCAGTTTTTCGGCGCGGCACAACTGATCGTAGGAACCCGCCCAGTCCAACGCCTCCAGCATGCGAAAGCCCGCCATGATGTTGGACAGCCACAATTTGTCCAGTGCCTGCCGCTCGTGCTCAAGGCGGATCACTACTTCCGAGTCCTCGCCCCGACGCCCCAGCCACTGGTCCAGCGCGCGGCGCGCCGCGGGCATCTCCTGTTCGTGGGTCAATTGCAGCGCGCGCTCGTAGAACGCGCCGGAGCGCTGGGCGCGCAACGCGCCCAGCTTCGCGCCAGACTGCACCCAGTCCTCGGCCATGAGGCGCTCCTTCTGCGCCCAGACCACCCGCTGGCCCACCAATTCAAACGCGGAGCAAAGTTCGATTCTGAGCGCTTCCGGGATGCGCCACAGTTCCCGCATGGTCAGCGGCTGGATCTCGTCGAAGGCGGCCGTAGCGGCGGTCAGACGCTCGAAGGTGACCAGTTCGTCGCCGCCCGCCACCAGCGCGCGGGCCAGGTGCTGCACCCGGGGCATGCCGTCGGATGCGGGCAGCGGCGCGCCTCTCCGAAGCGACAGCGCGCTTTCTCCCACCTGTCGCACGTTGTCGCGCAGCCACTCCATCGCGGGCACGCCGGGGCTTCCCGAAAGAGACGCCACCTGCGCCGCCAGAGAACGCAGCGAGCGCGGCTGCGCGCCGCCCAGCCGCATTGGCGAGCGGTTTGAGGCGGTCAGCGTCACAGCCAGCGCGCGTACCCGCCTTGCCAGTGCGTCCTCGGGTTGATTCATGAAAGGCCCCTCCGTTTCAAAGCGCAGTTCTGAAAGAAGCATGCACAAATCGATGGGCCGGTATGCGCAGTTTCCATTTATTTGACAGTTTCCGGCAAAAAAGTGAGGTTTTCGCCGTTATCCTCTTCGGGGGATCGGGGGCCGCTGCCCCCGATCTCATTACGGCAACCGGAGGAACCGGAACCGAGCGCCGCCTGTGGCGGCTTCCAGCGAGGTGGAGGTTCTTTGAGACAGGGAGCCGCAGAAGCGGCAGCGCGCGAGGCGACCATGTCGAAAAGAGGATCGACATGCGCGGCCGCAGGTTGCATTCCGATTAAACATGCAGGTCCGGCCGTGAATCTTTGATTCACAGGGCCTGCACTCCGGCAAAAAAGCCTTGCTTTTTTACCGGACTATGATATGATATCCCCGCGAAGGATGGTGCGGTGATGAAAAAACTGGGGATTTTGTTCGATATGGACGGCGTCTTGGTTGACTCCGAATCGGTGATCACCGCCGCGGCCTGCGAGGCGCTGAACCGCTCAGGGATCCCGGCCAAGCTGGAAGATTTCTTGCCCTTTACCGGCATGGGCGAGAACCGTTTTTTGGGCGGCGTGTGCGAAAAATACGGTCACACGTTCGACCTTGCGATGAAGGCGCTGTGCTACGAAATCTACGGCGAGCTGGTGGACCGGGAGCTGAAAGTATACCACGCCACCAAATCGGTTCTGCAGGCGCTCGCGGCGCAGGGCCGGAAGATGGTGCTGGCCTCCAGTGCGGACCTGATCAAGGTCCGGCACAACCTCCGGGTGGCGGACATCCCGTTCAGCACGTTTTTGGCGGTTTTGACCGGCAACGACGTGGAGCGCAAGAAGCCCTATCCCGACATCTACTTGATTGCGGCGGAAAAAGCCGGCCTCCAGCCCTCCGGTTGCGTGGTGGTGGAAGACGCGGTTTCAGGCGTCGAGGCGGCCAAGGCCGCGGGCGCTTACGCGATCGCGATCACGACGACGTTTGACGAGGCGGCGTTGAAAAACGCGGGCGCGGACATGGTGATCGGCGACATTAAAGACCTGCCGGCGGCCATCGAGGCGCTGGAGGCGGACCTGCCGGTGGATTTTGAGCTGCGCGAAGGCTACGACAAGATGGATTTTGCTCGCGTGACGACGCTGCTTTCCATGATGTCCTGGAGTCGGGACATCTCCCGCGCGGAGGTCGAAAAGGGCGCGGGCAATTCGGCGATTCTGATCGGCGCGTTCGAGGGCGAAAAGCAGATCGGCTACGCCCGCGCGCTGTCTGACAAGACCCGCTTCTGCTACCTGATGGATGTGTGCGTCGATCCCGACAGCCGCCAGAAGGGCGCGGGCCGCGCGATGGTAGAACGCATTCTGAACCACCCGGAGCTTTCCGATGTGTACCAGTGGCTGCTGTTCACCTCCAGCGCGCAGGAATTTTACCGGGGCCTGGGGTTCGAGGAAACCCGGAAAGCACAAAACTGGATGGAGATCCGGCGGGACCGGCCCCGGCGGTAAGCGACGCACATTTTCGCAAAACTGTGCCGGATGGACGGCATTCGCGCTCTTCACAAGAAATCAACCCAAAATGTTGTGCGATGCGCCCGGGAAGTATTGACATACGCCGTGTGCTGTGATAAAGTTAGTAGGCTTGCCCCCGTTGGGGGCTTTGGTTGTGATGATGAAATTTCATCCGGTGGGAGGGAAAGCAAGTGGCGTCCGACAAGCGTGTCAAGGTTACGCTGGCCTGCGGTGAATGCAAGCAGCGCAACTACAATTCCATGAAGAACAAGAAAAATGACCCGGACCGTCTCGAGATGAGCAAGTACTGCCGCTTCTGCAAGAAGCATACCGCGCACAAGGAGACCCGCTAAGCCGTAGAGCGGAAGACGAGGAGTGAGTCGCATGGCTAAGGACACCGAGGCCACCAAGGAGAAAGTCGGCTTCTTCCAGAAGGTCGGCCTGTTCTTCAAGAACCTTTTTTGGCGGATCGTGAACAGCTTCAAGAACATGGCCTTTGAACTCAAGAAGGTCACCTGGCCAACCCGTTCCGAGCTGATCAATTATTCGCTGGTTGTGCTGGCCTTCATGGTGGCGATGGCGATCATCATCGGCATCATCGACACCGGTGCGGCCAAGTTCTCCCAGTGGATAATCGGCTCGGCAACTTAAGGAGTTCGTATGTCAGAACGTCAGGAGCCCCAGTGGTACGTTGTGCATACCTATT
>JAEVZE010000319.1 GCA_023392395.1 Bacillota bacterium | reverse complement strand
GCTACGGCGCGATCAATGTGATTCTGAAAACGTTTGGATTTACGTCCCAGCCGTTCCTGCAGAGTATGGAACAGGCGATGGGGTGCATCATCTGGATGACCATATGGAAATACGCGGGCCATTACATGATCCTGTTCATCACGGGTCTCAAGAACATCCAGACGGACTTTTATGAAAGCGCCCGCATCGACGGCGCGAACAAGTTTCAGGAATTCCGGAAAATCACGCTGCCGCTGCTCAAGCCCACGATCCTCCTGGTGCTGGTGATGAACGCGATCGGCTCGTTCCAGGTGTTCGGCCCGGTGTTTATGATGACGATGGGCGGGCCGGGGCGCGCGACCGAGTCCGTGGTGACGCTGATGTACAACACGGCGTTCTCGTATTCCAAATTCAGCTACGCGGTCGCGATGGCGATGGTCCTGTTCGTCATCATCATGCTGATCACGCTGGTGCAGATGTCCCTGATGCGCGAGGGCGGTCTAGAAGAGTATTGAGGAGGCTGGCGCATGCAAGACGTTTTTGTCCATTCCGCGCAAGTACGCCCCCGGCGCAGGATCAAGACCGGGCGGGTGATCCTGCTGACCGCGATGATCCTGCTGGCGGCCATCTATATGATCCCGCTGATCTGGATGCTGCTGACGAGCCTGAAGACGAACAAGGAACTGAGCATGCTGCCCATCCGCGTCTTCCCGGCCGTGCCGCAGTGGGAGAACTATCAAACGGTCTTCTCCGTGGTGCCGTTCGCGAACGCCTACAAAAACAGTCTGCTGGCCACCCTGGGCACGGTGGCGCTGGTGGTGATCACCAGTTCCATGGGCGGCTACTCGTTCGCGAAGCTGGAATACCCCGGGCGGGACGCCATCTTCAACTGCGTGCTGGCGACGATGATGGTGCCGTTCTTCCTGCTCGCGATCCCGCTTTTCTACATCTTCCGCATCCTCGGGCTGATCAACACCATTCCGGGCCTGATCCTGCCGATGGGGGTATCGGCGTTCGGCACGTTCCTGATGCGGCAGAACATCATGTCGATCCCCTCGGAGCTGGTGCACGCCGCCCGCATCGACGGATGCTCCGAAGGGCGCATCTTCTGGCAGATCATCCTGCCGCTGGCCAAGGGCGCGATCGGGACGCTGGTCATCTTCTCCTTCATGCAGGCCTGGGACGAATTCATGTGGGCGCTGATGCTGGCGCAGAAGCCGGATATCTGGACGCTGCCGCTGGTACTGCGCAAGCTGGAGATGTCCGACCAGAAGATGTACCACCTGCAGATGGCGGGCGCGACCATGGCGGTGATCCCGACCATCATCGTCTTCGCATTCGCGCAGAAGCAGATCATTCAGTCGGTAGCCTTGTCGGGACTCAAGCTATAAAACAAATGGGAGATGCTGTCATGAAGAACGGGACCATCGTCTTTGAAGCGCCCTACGCCGTGAAATACCGGGAGGAGGAGGCCGACCTGAAGCCCGGAAAGGGACAGATGCTGATGGAGAAGCAGTATTCCCTGATCAGCACGGGTACGGAGCTTGCCTGCCTGTCCGGCGGAGAGGGCTGGTTCAAAATGCCCGGCGTGCCCGGCTACTGCTGCGTATCCAAGGTGGTGGAGACTGGCGAAGGCGCGTCGTTCGCGCCCGGCGAAACGGTATTTCACTACGGTTCGCACAACCATTATCAAGTCATTGGGGACGATTTCGCGGTATCCGTTCCCGAAGGCATGGATCTGAGGCAGGTGCCGCTCCTTCGGATGGCGACCATCGCCTTCACCGCGGTGCGCATCTCGGAGATTGAGCTGGGCGACGTGGTGCTGGTGTCCGGCCTGGGCCTGGTGGGCAACATGGCTGCGCAGCTGGCCACGCTTTCCGGCGCGACGGTGATCGGCGTAGACCCCGCGCCCAGCCGCCGCAGGGACGCGCTCCTGTGCGGCGTCGCGCACGCGGTTGCCCCGGAGGATGCGGCGAAGACTGTCGAATCAGTCACGGGCGGACGCGGCGTGAACACGCTGATCGAGGCCACCGGCATTCCCAAGGTGGCCGAAGGGGATCTGTCGCTGATCGGCTATCACGGCGAGATCATCTTCCTGGGCACGCCGCGCGGCGACTATCAGACGGTGCTGGCCGACGTTCTGCGCTATTGCCACATCGACGGGCAGGGCTCGATCACCTTCAAGGGCGCGCACGAATGGCGCTTCCCGGTGAAGGAGGACAAGTTCGTCAAGCACTCGATCGAGCGCAACACCCGCGTCTGCATGGACCTGCTCCAGAAGGGCCAACTCAAGGCCGAGCCGCTGATTTCCCATGTGATCAAGCCGGAGCAGGCGCCGGACGTGTACCTCGCGGTCCACGAGGACCGGGACAAATATACGGGCATCGTGATCGACTGGACCTGATACTATTTCCGATTATTAATGCTTCGTCGCAGGGGATCTTTTCGCGCAGGACTGTGTCGCTCTCCACTCAACGTAGCGCTGCTACGCCTCGCTCCGGCTCCTTATCCTGCATCGAAAATCCCTCCCTGCTTTGGAAGCATGAATAACCTTCAATAGTATGACGCGCATCCCAGACTTATGAAGCATTAAAAGAAAAGAGGAGCCAATATGCTGCTTGACAAGGTAGGCCTGCAACTGTACTCGCTGCGGGACGAAACCGCGAAGGATTTCCCCGGCACGATCCGGAAAGTCGCGGCGATGGGCTACAAGGCGGTGGAATTCGCCGGGTACGGCGGAATGAAGCCCCAAGAGCTGAGCGCGCTTATCAAGGACCTGGGCCTTGAGGCCTACGGCGCACACGTTGGAAGCGAAAAGCTGGAAAAGACGCTGGACCAGGAAATCGAGATGAACCTGGCGCTGGGCAACAAGTACATGGTGTGCCCCTACGCGCCCATCAAGACGCGGGACGACACGTTGCGGCTTGCGGATTTCCTGAACGGGTGCAATGAGAAGATCCGCGCCGCCGGAATGTTCCTGGGTTATCACAACCACGCGCACGAGTTCGAGGTGGACGGCGGGGAGTACCTGCTGGACATCCTGCTGACAAACGCAGATCCTTCGATCTTCGCGGAATTCGACGTGTTCTGGGTCGCCTACGCGGGCGTCGATCCGGTGAAGTATATCTCCAAATACCCGAACCGCCAGCCGCTGATCCACCTCAAGGAATTGGCGTCAAACGGCAAGGACAACGTGGAGATCGGCACGGGCGCGCTGGACTTTGAGAAAATCATCCGTACCGCGCATGGCTTGGGGACGAAGCGCTTCATCGTCGAGCAGGAGGAGTATACGATGCCCTCGCTTGACAGCTGCAAGGCGAGCCTTGACGCGCTTCTGAAGCTGTAAGGGAGGATCGGGGCTTAGGCAGCCCCGAACCGGTGGCAGGCTGGGCTTTATCCACTTCCGGCGCAACGGCGGAAGCGGACGCTAAGCAGGATTGAATCCTTAAAGTATGGCCAAAACATGAGGGACGGAGCGAGCATCCGTCCCTCTTTTATTTGCGAAATCGTTCTAAAAAATCGGCTCATCGTATGGGGTGGCCGCTTCTCACGGTTGCGGTCCAATTGATCGGTCGTCATCCAGAGAAATCCTTTATGAAGAATTTTTGGAAGCGCCGCATCCTCATAATTTCTACATATCCCGTCTGTATACTGGAGCCATCCTGAACGGAAGGAGAATCTCCATACGGAGTGTATCCCTGTCAGTGCGCGTCATGTTTTGCGGTCATGGAGCAGCTCGCCTCGAGGCCCTTCGCCTTGAGGTAGTCCGCGCCCCAGTCGTACATGACAGTCAAAATCGGCTGGATGCTCTGGCCCAGGTCGGTCAGCGAGTACTCGACCTTCGGCGGCACGACGGGGTACACGGTGCGCACCACCAGATTGTCCTCCTCCAGCTCGCGCAGCTGCTGGGTCAGCATTTTGGGGGTGGCCTGCGGGATCAGCTTGCGAAGCTCGCCGAAGCGAAGCGTGGTATCGATCAGATGCCACAGGATCAGCGATTTGTATTTTCCGCCGATCATTTCGATGGTTGCGTCCACGGGGCAGTTGGTTCCGGAACAGTTGCAATGCATGGCGAGATCCTCCTTTGGTATCAAAACGGATACTATATAACATAATGGTGCGTATGGTTGATTTCAAAAGTTTCTGTCGGGATCTTACCACAAAAGCCGCAAGCTGGTCAAGCGCAAATCCTGGCAAAAGCAAAAACGCGAATGGACGGAGCTGGTGGATTGTATGGATTGGGCCGCGCCGCAAGGCAAAGTATCCTTTTGGGTACTATAGCACAATAAAGTGCGTACTTGCAAAAATTTTTATTCTTGCTAGAATGATATCGTAAGCGGTTGCGGAACGGAACCGAAACGCCGGACGGCGGCCGCACCAATGGGAGGAAGGAGTTACCCAAATGGAAAGTCAGGTATTGAGCATCCGAGGCATGACGTGCGCGGCCTGCGCGCAAAGGATCGAAAAGACCGTGCGGAAACTGAACGGAATCGAGCAGGCCAGCGTGAATCTGGCCAGCGAAAAGCTCTTTGTGGAATACGACGGCGCGGCGCTGAAGCTGGACGACATCAAACAGGCCGTCACAAAGATCGGCTACGAGGTCGTGGAAAAGACTGCCAATCAGAATGTGACCATCCCCATCGGCGGCATGACCTGCGCCGCCTGCGCGCAGCGGGTGGAAAAGGCCATCGGAAAGCTTCCCGGCGTGGAAAGCGCGTCGGTCAACTTCGCCACCGAAAAGGCCACCGTCGCGTATCGTCCACAGGAGGTTCGGCTCTCCGGCATCCGGGAGGCGATCATAAAGGCCGGATATGAAGCGCTGGAAACGAGCAAGACCGACGCCGCCGACGAGGACCGTTTGCGCAAGCAGAAGGAAATTCGCACGCTGTGGACCAAGTTCATCGTCTCGGCCGTCTTCTCGTTGCCGCTTCTCTACATCGCGATGGTGCCGATGATCAAAGTAGTCCGGCTGCCCTTCCCGGCGGGGCTCGACCCGATGCAGTATTCCCTGATTTACGCACTGGTGGAGCTGCTTCTGGTCATCCCGGTCATCGGCGTGGGGTACAGATTCTACACCGTCGGTTTCAAGGCGTTGTGGCAGCGAAGCCCGAACATGGACTCGCTGATTGCCATCGGTACCACCGCCGCGGTCCTCTACAGCGTGTACAACACATTCCAGATCGCTGCGGGACACTTCCAGGCGGTGGAAGCCCTCTACTTTGAAACGGCGGGCGTGATCATCACGCTGATCCTGCTTGGCAAGTCGCTTGAGGCCGTGTCGAAAGGGCGCACGAGCGAAGCCATCAAAAAGCTGATGGGCCTCGCGCCGAAGACCGCCCTCGTGATCCAGAACGGTGAGGAAAAGGAAATCCCCATCGAAGAGGTGGAGATCGGCGACATCATCGTCGTGAAGCCGGGCGCGAAGATCCCGGTGGACGGCACGGTCATCGAGGGGCACACTTCCATCGACGAATCCATGCTGACCGGCGAGAGCATGCCGGTGGACAAAAAGGCGGGCGATACGATCTACGCCGCCTCCCTCAACACCACGGGCACCGTGCAGTTTCGCGCCGAGAAGATCGGCAGCGATACCGCGCTGGCGCAAATCATTAAACTCGTGGAGGACGCGCAAGGGTCCAAAGCCCCCATCGCGCAGATGGCGGACATCGTATCCGGATACTTCGTCCCGGTGGTTTGCGCCATCGCGCTGGCGGCGGGCGTCGCCTGGTACTTCGGCACCGGCGGCGACCTGAAATTCGCGCTGACGATCTTCATCTCGGTGCTGGTCATCGCCTGCCCCTGCGCGCTTGGCCTGGCGACCCCCACCGCCATCATGGTGGGCACCGGCAAGGGCGCGGAGAACGGCATCCTGATCAAGGGCGGCGAGGCACTGGAAACCGCCCACAAGATCAACACCATCGTGTTTGACAAGACCGGAACCATCACCGAAGGCAAGCCGACCGTCACCGACGTATTGACCACGGAAGGCGCCGAGGCCGACGATCTTCTCAGGATCACGGCCTCCGCCGAAAAGGCTTCGGAGCATCCGCTGGGCCAGGCGATCGTCCTGGGCGCGCAGGGGAAGGGGCTGGAGCTTTTGAAGGTGGACGGCTTTGAGGCCATCACCGGGCGGGGCATCGAGGCGGCCATCAACGCTCAGACCGTGCTCGCGGGCAACCGCAAGCTGATGGACGAGCGCGGCATCGACCTTTCGGCGCTGGAAACGGACTCCGACCGCCTGGCGGGCGAAGGCAAGACGCCCATGTACGTGGCCATCGACGGCAGGCTGGCGGGCATCGTCGCGGTGGCGGACGTGGTGAAGCCAAGCAGCAAGGCGGCCATCGAGAGCTTGCACCGAATGGGCATTGAAGTGGCCATGATCACCGGCGACAACCAGAAGACCGCCGCGGCCATCGCCAAACAGGTGGGCATCGACCGCGTGCTCGCCGAGGTGCTGCCGCAGGACAAGTCGAGCGAGGTCAAGAAGCTGCAGGGCGAAGGCCTGAAGGTCGCCATGGTGGGCGACGGCATCAACGACGCGCCCGCGCTGGCGCAGGCCGACATCGGCATCGCCATCGGCTCCGGTACGGACGTGGCGATGGAAAGCGCGGACATCGTGCTGATGCGTTCGGACCTGATGGACGTGCCCACGGCCATTGACCTGAGCAAGAAGACCATTCGCAACATCAAGCAGAATCTGTTCTGGGCGTTCGGCTACAACGTGATCGGCATCCCCATCGCGGCGGGCGTGTTGCACCTGTTCGGCGGCCCGCTGCTCAACCCGATTTTCGCGGCGGCGGCCATGTCCCTGAGCTCGGTTTCGGTTTTGACAAACGCGCTGCGCTTGAAGCGGTTCAAGCCGGCCACACAGAAAGGATAGGGAATGAACATGAAGAAGAATACGAAGATCATTGTCTCGGTAGGCGTCGCGGTGGTGGTGGTGGCCGTCCTCCTCACCGTCGTCCTCAGGTCCGTCGGCGGCAACCTGGACGTGGTGGGCAAGCAGTCTGTCACCTCCCTCGACGCGGTCCTGAACACCATCCCCGATCAGGTGAAGGCCGACGAGATGAACGGCGGCTGGTCGCTGTCCGCGCCGGACGGCACGGTGCGCTTCATCTGGAGCAAGGACTTCTCCAAGAGCCCCACGCACGACGTGATGTTGGAAACGGACGCAAAGCCGTTTGTGGACGCGGGCCTCGACACCACGAAGCTCCCTGCCAACTACGCCGCCTTTGAAGGCATGCTGATGGTGGGTAAGAAGCTGGGCAACGACGCCCTGACCTACGATGGCGACGCGACGCCGCTGAAGTCCTACGAGCAGATCGTGAACAAGTATCGTACTTCCATCAACTACCACACCGCCCTGGACCATTACGGCGTGAAGCTGGGCGACGGCAACATGTTCGAGTGGGCGAAGGATATGCTGAAGAACACCGCGACCAACACGGATCAGGACAAGGACATCGTGTTCGTCCTGAACCCGGAACCGCTGATCGCAGCGGGCGTGGATCCTGCGAAGGTGCAGGGCTGGGTCTACACGCAGGTGCCGGTGGAAGAGAATGGCAAGACGGAACAGGTATACAAGTTCCTGAAGCCCTTCAACCTGAAGTAATGTAGGATTTAAGCCTTTGGGCGGCGGGCGGAATCCGTACCCCCGGGCGCATCCGCCCTGTTTTCTCGAGTGTCCATCAATAGAGAGGAGAACTTTTATGCAGACAACGGTATTGAAGGTGGAAGGGATGTCCTGCGAACACTGCGTCAAGGCGGTCAAAAATGCGGTCGGCGCGCTATCCGGCAGTGGCAGCGTCAACGTGGACCTGAAAGCAAAGACGGTGACGGTCGAGCATGACCCGAATATATTGCCGATCGGATTGATCAAGTCGGAGATCGAAGACCAGGGCTACAACGTGCTTTCATAACGATCAAGGGAACCGAAAACCCGGTTCCCACTGAAAAGGAGCTGCCTCAAATGCGCCCGACGCACTTTGAGGCAGCTCCTTTTTTGATGGTCAGGAACCGGGGATCAATGCAGGCAAGAACGCGGAAGTCTGGCATCCAAACCTTCAGCCCTCCGGGGATCAGGCGTATAGGTCCCGAACGGCATTGTAGAACTTCTTGTACCGCTCGTAGTGCGGGCGGTAGCCCTCCGTCATCAATGGGCGGGGCTCAAACGGCCGCTCGTAGCGAATCATGGCCTTTTGCGCCTCGCGCACTGAAGGGTACGCGCCGGTGCCGGTATAGCAGAGCATGGCGCTGGCCAGCGTACCGGCCTCTTTGTTTTCGGGCAGATACACGGGGCGGCCGAACACATCGGCGCGGATCTGCATCCAAAGCTTTGAATTGGAGCCGCCGCCCACCGTGATGACCTTGCGGATGTCGATGCCGACCTCCTTCAGGCACTCGATGTTCAGCATCATTTCGTAGGTTTCGCCCTCCAGGAACGCCCGGAACAGCTGCCCGCGGGAGGTGCCCAGCCGGAGCCCGGCCACCGCGGCGGGGGTTGCGCCGTCCATGTAGGGGGTGCCGCCGCCCGCAAGGTAGGGCAGCGCAAGAATGCCGGTGGGCGCGTCCGGGGCCTCCGCGTCCAGGAGCTTGTAGGCGTACTTCCGGTCCGCGAGGTCCTTGGCGAGGGTATCCCGGAACCACTTGATCGTGCAGCCGCCCGACATGATGAACGCGTAGGTCACGTAGCATCCGGTGTCCATGAAGGGCACCACCGGGAAGTTGAACCGCATCAGCGCGTCCAGGTCCAGCTTGTCTCCCGGCATGACCGCCGTGATGCAGTCCACCGTGCCCATGCCGTTGGCCACGTCGCCCGGCTCCCACGCGCCGCTGCCCAGCGCGGCCAGGATCTGGTCGTGCCCACTGACGATCAGCTTCACGCCCTCGGTCATGCCCAGCTTTTCCGCCATTTCCCGGCTCATGCGGCCCACCACGCTGCCGCTGGGTACGGGTTGAGGC
>JAEVZE010000312.1 GCA_023392395.1 Bacillota bacterium | reverse complement strand
GAGGTTTCGGGCGTCGCACAGGCACAGGCAGCCGCGGTAGTCGATCTCTGAAAATTCCGCCCGGAGGCGCAGCACGTCCCGCATGGCGGTGGGATCGCTCAGGCCGCTGGTTTCCACCAGGATCGCGTCGGGCGCACCCGCCAGCGCCTCCGCCAGCGCGTTTTCGAACTGGTCCAACCGGCAGGTGCAGAAGATCGACCCGCCCGCGATGCCGTGAAGGCGCGCGTTCACGTCCTGAAGCAGCTGTTCGTCGATGTTCTCCCGGCCGAACTCGTTGACGATGAGCGCGATCTTCCCGCCGATCAGCGGCGCGAACTTCTTCAGAAACGTCGTCTTGCCCGCGCCCAGGAAGCCCGTGATCAGGTACAGCCGGGTCATTTCAGATATTCCTGGATCGCGTCGCTCAGTTCCTTGCGGCTGGGCACCAGCGAGCGGAATTTTAAAACGCCGTTGATGTACATGCTGGGCAGGTTGGGCACGCCCATCTTCTTGCAGCGGGCGATGTTGTCCTTCTCGGTGAACTTGTACTCCACCATGTCGATCGCGTCGCCATAGTCCGCCTTGGCGCGGTTGGCCGCGCCCATCATGTAGCCGCAGGCGGCGCAGGTGGCCGAATCCAACGTGAACACCTCGACGAGGGGCCTAAATAAGTGCTTGTAATCCGGCAGCTCGATGTCGATGTCCTCGGTGACGGCCACGTAGTTTTCCAGCATCTTGCGCGCCTCTTGCTCGTGCAATACCGCGTGGGACACCGCGATGCCGTTTTCCACCGGCACGTCGTAGGGCATGTCGCAGCCGGGCGCGACGACGAGGCCGGTACGGTCCTCGACGGAATCCAGAAGATCCACCACGCACTTCATCACGTCCTGCTGATTGCCGTGCAGCAGGACCGTCGTCAGCGGGATGTTGCCGCCGATGGCGATTCCGTACCGGTCGGCGATCGTCTTGGCCGCCGCGAGGTTCACGTTTTCGTCGATGGAGATGGAGTCCGGCCCGGTCTTGCACATGGACTCAATGTTGCGGGTGGCGTCGCCGCAGACGAAGAATGCGCTGAGCGCTTTCAGCGATCGGATGTGATCAAACAGCTGGGTGAACGGCTCCGCCATGAACTGTTCGAAGTGACTGACGGAGATCTGGCTGATCATCGGGTCGACGACGGCGATGATGTCCATGCCCGCTTCCACGTACAGTTCGGCCATGCGCATGGCCACCTTGTTGCAGAAGGCGAGCAGGTCCTTGGCGTAGTCCTCGTCGTCGTACATGTCCATGAAGATGTCGTTGCCGCGCAGGTGGGAGGCCAGCGTGAACGGGCCGCAGATCAGACCGTAGAGCGCCGTGGTCTCGCCGACCGCCGCCTTCATGCGCCGCATGACGTCAAGCGCCAGCGGGATGCGTCCGCTCTTTTCGGTGGGGATGGTGCACACGCAGGGGATGGACATGTCGTCCGCCAGCGGGTGGGAAGCAACCGACGGCGGGCCGTTCTTGGCCCACACCAGGTCGCAGCCCAGGCACTCGGCCTCGATCTGCAGGTCGAACAGTACCGGCTGGCCCGAGGGGCGGTACAGTTCGTTGACCTTCATCAGCGCTTCAAAAAGTTTGTCCGGGTCGGTGAGCAGCGTGGTCGCGTCGGTGCCGGTCAGTTTTCCCGCGTGCACACCGGCGAAGGGTACCCACGCCATCGACGGCGTCGCCTCCCGGCGGAATGTTTTGAAGAGGATCTCCTTGGGCGTCATCGAAATCACTCCTAATTCAATAGGGGAATCCGATGCCCATTATAGCAGCGCCGTTCATGCGCCCGCGCCCGATTCCGTATGATTTACATGTACTTTTATACGATATTCTTTGGGAGATGCGCCGGTCACTGCCCGGAACACCTTGGAGAAGTAGCTCTGGCTATCAAAACCCACCGCCAGCGCGATCTCGGTGACTGACTGCTGGTTCAGATCCAGAAGCCGCCTCGCCTCGTCTACCCGGACGGCATTCAGATATTCCCGGAAGGACGCGCCGCAGCCCTTTTTGAATAATGAGGAAAAGTAGCTCTCGCTCAGGTGTACGCTGCGCGCCACGTCGGAAAGCGTCAGCGGTTCGGCAAAGTGAATGTTGATGAAGCGGGTGGCCTGCTGAATCACGTCCCGCTCCACGGACGTGGACGGCGGGAACGCGCTCTGGCAGAAGCGCTCCACCGCCTCCTGCATGTGATAGCAAAGGTCCTCCACCGTGGACGCCTGCCATAAGGAGCGCATGAACGACCGGTTCATCGCCAGCGCATCGCCCGTCTGCACGCCGCCCTCGATGGCCGCCCGGGCCAGAAGCGCGCACAGTTCCGCCGTGCACGCCTTGACCACCTCCAGCGTGCCGCCGCTCAAAAACAGCGCGTAGCCCAGAAGGTCGTTCAAAAGCGCCTTGGCCTCCTGCGCGTCGCCGGAGCGAACGTGGCGCACCAGCGCCCGCTCCTTCTCCAGCGGGTAGGAGGATCCCGCCGCCTGGAAGCCCTTGTAGGTCTGAATAGATTCGCCGATTCGGCTCTGCTGCTGGGCGCGGCCCCGCTTCAGTTCCAGCGAAGAATCCTCCTGCGCGCCAAACAGAAACCGCACCATGCGGCACAGCGCGCCCGCTTCTTCGGTGGACAGCGTTTTGAGGCTGCCCGCCGCGTCGTACATATCGAGCAATGCGTCCGTGGGCAGATGATAGCGCTTGGAGACCTCCTGCAAGAGCGTGGAATCCATCGCACCCAGCATGAACGGCCCCAGGAGCACCGCGCCCTCAAACTCGCTGCCGTTTACCAGCGGCATCACGATGTGATAAACCCCCGCGTGGCAGGTGAAGATGTAGGACTCGCCCAGGTCCATCGCGCGCCGTCCGGCCAGCGCGTGCAGGCCCTCGCAGGACTCGCCCGGCTTCATGAACCGCTTGAAAATCCTGCAATACTCGCATAAGCTCCCATAGCGCATCTCGGCGCGGCCGTTTGCGTCCAGTACCTGCACCGGCAGCGCGGCGACTTGGCCCAGCGCCTCGGCGCGCTCCCGGATGGTTTCCTTTTGCACAAGATCACCTCCCGCCGGCATTGTACCATAAATCAAAAGAAATTACACGTATTAGAGAGAAATTGTTATAATTCTCCCTCCCTTTTCATGCTATACTATCGCAGAGGGCACTGCCCAAGATGAATTTTTCGGAGGGGATTGTATGGCGGACTTTCGCGCCATCGCGGATGCTGTTAAGGCTGGCCGCGCGAAGATTGTCAAGACGCTCGTGACGGATGCGGTCGCCGAAGGGGTCAATGCGGAATCGATTCTCAACGACGGCCTGATCGTTGGCATGAACGAGCTGGGCATCCTGTTCAAGAACAACGAAGTGTACGTGCCCGAAGTGCTGATCGCCGCCCGCGCGATGAAGACCGGCACTGAAATTCTCAAGCCCCTGCTGGCCGAGGCCAACGCGCAGTCCCGCGGCGTGGTCGCCATCGGCACCGTCAAGGGCGACTTGCACGACATCGGCAAGAACCTTGTGGGCATGATGCTGGAAGGCGCAGGCTTCACCGTGATCGACCTGGGCGTGGACGTGACGCCCGAGGCGTTCATCGACGCCGCCAAGAATCAGGGCGCGCAGATCCTGGGCATGAGCGCGCTGCTCACCACCACGATGCCGTCCATCAAGCTGTCGATCGACGCCATCCGCGAGGCGGGCGTACGCGAGAAGGTCAAGATCATGATCGGCGGCGCGCCGGTCACCCAGTCCTTCGCCGACGAAGTGGGGGCGGACGGCTATTCGCCCGACGCGGCCTCCGCGGCGGACCTGGCCAAGGAATTAATCGCCTGACATGCATTGGCGCGGAAAATCCGCAAGCGGCTTTTCCGCGCGAAGGGATGAAACTGCGTGGGCCTGAAATTCTCTGGAATTTCCGGGCGGCCCACTGACCAAAGGATTTGTTTCACCCACCAGTGTTCGCACTGGTGGGTGAAACTTCGTTTCCGGCGCTCGGGTCGCCGGAAATAATCGGAAGATACGGCGTGGCAAGTATGTACC
>JAEVZE010000293.1 GCA_023392395.1 Bacillota bacterium | reverse complement strand
GCCGCAACCGGATCCTGCGCATCATGTGCGTGCTGGCGGCGGGCGCGATCCTGCTATTGCCGCTGAACGACAGCTTGTGGTACCTCAGCTGCGTACTGAGTCTTTTTGCCATCAGCTACACCGCCATTCAGCCGATGGGCGATTCGGTGATCCTGGAATCGCTGCAACAGCGGCATCAGCCCTTTGGGCCGATCAGGCTAATGGGCACCTATTCGTTCGCGGTGGCGTCCATCATCGCAGGATGGCTGATCGACGGCCACCTGGAGCGCATGCCGTGGATGACCGCGCTGGTGCTGGGCCTCGTGTTCCTGTCTACCTTCAAGCTGCCGCCCGCTTCGGGCCACGCGCCCGAAAAGAGCAGCGCGTCGATGAAGGTGCTGCTGCGCGATGGGAAACTGATGCGGCTGATCGCGCTGGTAACGCTGCTTCAGACCACGCTGGGCTATTTCTACGTGTTCTTCCCGGTGTACTTCACACAGATGCAGGGCGGGAGCCCAAAGCTGCTCGGCTGGGCGTTCTTCCTGTCTGCCGCCAGCGAAACGCCTTTTCTCCTGTTCAGCGACAAGCTGTTCGAAAAGCTGGGCGTGGGCAGGCTGCTGCTGATTTCGGCGGCGTCGCTGACCGCCCGATGGCTGATCCTGACGCTGACCGACAACGTGTGGGTGGCGATGGCCTCGCAGCTGTTGCACGGCTGGGGCTTTATTGTGATGACGGTGACCATGGCCAAGTACATCAGTCTGACGGTGCCGGAGGCGCTGCGCGCTCGCGGCCAGATGTTGCTGGCGGTCGCGGGGTTTGGCGTGGCGCGGGTGGCGGGCAACCTGGGCGGCGGGCTGATCGCCCAGCAAATCGGCCTCAAGGCCACCTTCGGCCTGATGACGGTGATTACGCTTGTTTCGTTGATCGCCTTCGCGCCCTCGTATTGGAAGCGTGAGCCGCTCGGCAACCGGGCATAGCCGGGCTCAAATCAAAACCCGCCTCAGAGCGTGCCGGACCTTCCCGGCGGCCAGTAGGCGGGTTTTATCTATTCAGCAATCTCTCCGCTGCCCGGTCAGCGCCTGCCGGGGCCAATCCATAGCGCAGCCAACGTGACCCCCGCGCCCGCGAGGAACGCCCAGGACAGCCAGTTTAGCCCGGCGGGGCCGGGCGCGCCTGACAGGCTTGCGATGCCCGCGCCCAGGATCAGCGAAGCGGCAACGATGGCGAGCGACAGGCGAAGCATTCGCCGGTCCCGCGCCCGGCTCTCCTGCTCCTGCCCGGCGACGTTCACGTTCAGCGTCACGCGGCCCGAAAGGACCTTGGCCAACGCGTCGGACACCTGCCCCGGGATCGCGGTCAGCTTCTCCGGGGAGCCGGAGAGCTGCAAAACCAGCTTTTCCAGCCTGCGCCGCATGTTCTCCCCATCAAAGGCATCCTTACGCATGTGCAAGGACATGATCTTGAGCAGGTTGGTCTCCGGGTCCAGGCTGGTCAGCACGCTCTCCAGGATCACCACGCTGCGGCCCAGCATCGTCAGCCCCGCGGGCAGCGAGATTCCGTGCCGCCGGGCCACCGCCAGGAATTCCTGCAACACGCTGCCCGCGTTGACCGCGGACAGCGGCATCTGCCGGTACTTTCCGAGCAGCAGCTCGATATCCGCGGTCAGCCGCGCCCGGTCGGGCAGCTGCTTCATCACACCCATGCCCAAGAGCACGTCGGTGACGGCTTCCGCGTCGTTTTGGGCAATAGCCTCCACGTATCGGGCGAACATCATTCCGTCCGCGCCGGAGAGACGCCCCATCATGCCCAGGTCCAGCCAGACGATCACGCCATCCCGGACGCGGATGTTGCCCGGGTGCGGGTCGGCGTGGAAGAACCGGTCGTCCACCACCTGCTTGATGAAATTCTCGGCCAGCCTGGAAGCAATTTCACTCAGATTGCAGCCCGCGCTCAGAAGCGCCGCCCTGTCGTCGATCGGGCAGCCCTCCACGTATTCCAGCACCAGAATGCGCGAAGTGGCCAGCTCTCCCACCACCTCCGGGCAGGCGATGTACGGGACTTTCGCGTTCAGCCGGGCGAATTCCCGGAGGTTTTCCGCCTCCTCCAGGAAGTTCATCTCGTGCTGCGCGGCCTTCCACATCTCCTCCAGCACCATCTTGAGGTCGACCGTGCCGCCCACCGGCGTGAACTTTGCCAGCCCCGCCGCCTTTTTGAGCAGCGCGACGTCCCGCTCCATCGTCTCGTAGATGCCCGGCCGCTGCACCTTGATGACCACCCGCCGCCCGTTTGGAAGCTCCGCCAGGTGCGCCTGCGCGATGGACGCCGAACCCAGCGGCTCAGGATCGATCGAGCGGAACACCTCGCTCCAGGGCTTATCGTACTCTGCCTCGACGGCCTCACGCACGGTTTCGATGGGCATGGGGGCCGCGTCCGTGCGCAGCTTGGCCAGTTCCAGGCAGTACGCCTCGGGCAGGATGTCCGAGCGCGTCGACAAGAGCTGCCCCAGCTTCACGTAGGTTGGCCCCAGCTCCTCGAAGATCGCCCGGAGCACCTCTGGCGTCAGCCCTTTGACGATAGGATAGCGCGACAGGATGGCCACGATCTCACCAAACCGCTCTCTCGCACCCTTCATACCCGCACGCCTCCTTCCATCCGTCCCCTGTTTTTGCGCACTACCACCGCGCCTCTCCGCCTATTATATCCCTTTATGCGGGTCAAGGGGGATCATCCCCCTTGCGGTGTCCGGGGCGGAGCCCCGGCGTCCCCCTTGTCCCTCCCCTACGCCTTCCGGAACGCGAAGAAGCGCTGGCCGAAGTAGTTGAGGCCGGTGAAGATCACCTGGCCAGTCAGCAGCGCGACCTTGTCGATGGTGGCGGCTTCAACCGCCGCACCCAGGATCTTTCTGAGCAGCCACGCGGTCGCGGGCTGCGCCAGGGAGTAAGCGGTCAGGTAGCACACCGCGATCACCAGCGCAAAGCGCACCGCCGCCGCCCACACGCGGCCCTCGTATTGGAAGGACAGTTTTTTGTTGAGCAGGAAGCTCAGGATGCTGGTCACCGTGAAGGCCACCGCGCTGGAGCCCCAGTAGCCAAAGCCCGCCTTGGTATAGAGTAAAAACATGATCCCCATTGACAGAACTGTATTGCCCGCGCCGATCAGAAGGAAGAACAGAAGGCTTTTGTCCAGAAGTTTTTTCAGCATTTTCTACTCCGTCACTCGTCCAGCACGCTGACCTTGTCGCGGCCGAACACAT
>JAEVZE010000246.1 GCA_023392395.1 Bacillota bacterium | reverse complement strand
GGGGTATGCTGGCAGTGAGATTCAGTACCCGGCACAATTTTGGCACGGTGGCGCAGCACACGCGCGCAAGGGGAGGACGGCCATGAAGATTGGGATCATCGTATTTTCTCGCACCGGCAACACGCTGTCCGTCGCGGAGAATATCCGTAAGGCCCTCATCTCCAAAGGGCACGAGGCGGCCATAGAGCGCATCCACGCCGAGCACGAGGAGCCGAACAACCAGTTTCCGTTGAAGCTGACCGTAACGCCCAGTTTGAGCGGCTACGACGCTGCCGTCCTTGGCGCGGCGGTCGAAGGATTTTCGATTTCCCCCGTACTGAAAGCCTACCTCGAGCAGCTGCCTATGGCCGGGGGCAAGCGCGCCGCGTGCTTCGTCACGCAGCACCTCTCCAAGCCATGGCTGGGCGGCAACCGCGCTATCCGCCAGGCGCAAGCGCTGTGCAAGGCCAAGGGGCTGGACGTCCGGGCGACGGGCATCGTCAACTGGTCCAACAAGGCGCGGGATGCGCAGATCGCAGGCATCGCGGCGGAATTTGCAAGACTCTGAGACACCTGAATACAGGCCCTGTCCGCCTATGGATGAACCGCTCAGATTGTCGGCAAACCTCGTCGTACTTTCAATCGTTCCCGGCGACCTGTGCGCCGGGAACGTGTTTCACCCGCCAGTGCGCACACTGGTAGGAGAAACAGCACCATAGGTCAGTGCGCCGCCCGGAAATCTCGCAGGATTTCTGGTGCACGCAGCCCTTCCCTTCCACATCGAAAAACCGAAGAGTTTTTCGATGCTCAGAAGCGCCCCGTTCACCATTTGCGTGAACGGGGCGCTTTTATCGGGCCATTCGGATGCCGCGGATATGGCAAGCAGCCATTGTGTTTTTGCCGCGCGGCCTGTTTTTTACGCCATATGGCTTTGGCCGCCTACGGGCGTTTTGGTGCGGTGCATCCTCCTCGGACCCTGATTATTCCGCTTTGGCGGAGACGTTGACTTCGATGTTGCCCCGGGTGGCGTTGGAGTAGGGGCAGACCTGATGGGCCTCTGCGACCAGCTTGTCGGCGGCGTCCTGCTCTACGCCGTGGAACACCGCCAGAATGTCCACCGCCAGCTGGAATCCGCCCGCATCGTTCCTCCCGATCCCCGCGGTCACGTGCACCTCAGGCGCGGGCAGGTTCAGCTTATGGGTGCGGTATACGTGCTGCAGCGCGCTGCCAAAGCAGGCTGCGTAGCCCGCCGCGAACAGCTGCTCCGGGTTGAAGCCGACGCCCTTGTTGCCGCCCAATTCCGGGGGCAGCGCCATCTCAAAGTGGATGGGCGTGTTTTCCACATGAACCTTGCCGTCACGTCCGCCGATGGATACCGCATTGGCCTTGTAGAGAATCTTCATCTATGTTCAACTCCTTGAGCGTTTGTTTCTGCTCTATATATGTCCCGGAAACGGCCTGTCGAAACCGGCGGGGACAATTTTCTTCCCGCGGGGCGGCGCGATCGGCTTGTCCCGCGGGTCGCGGTTATGCTACAATGGGTGCGTAAATCCCACTTTGGAGGGTTCCGATGGAGATTCGCAGGATGACTCCGGCGGACTACGACCGGGTGTACGCGCTTTGGCTTTCTACCCCTGGCATGGGCCTTAATACCACCGACGATTCCCAGGCGGGCATTGAAAAATACCTGGCGCGCAACCCCTCCACTTGCTTTGTGGCGGAGGAGGGCGACGAAATCGTCGGCGTGATCCTGTCCGGGCATGACGGGCGGCGCGGTTTTATCCACCACACGGCGGTCAAGGCGAGCGAGCGAAACCGCGGCATTGGCAGCGCGCTCGTGGACCGGGCGATGGAAGCGCTGGAAAGCGAGGGCATCCAGAAGGTGGCGCTGGTGGTGTTCGCGCGCAACCAGATCGGAAACTCCTTCTGGGAAAAGCGCGGTTTTTCCAAGCGGGAGGACCTCAACTACCGGAACCGCGCCATTCGGGGGCGCACGCGCATCGACACGTAGCCATGCGCGCCGCTATCCCGGCGCGCGGAGGGGAATTCCATGATTTCGGGACTGAGCCACGTCACCCTCATCGTCCGGGACCTCGAGCGCGCAGCCACGCTTCTCGTAAGCGCACTGGACGCCCGGGAAATCTACTCCAGCGGCGACAGGACGTTTTCCCTGTCGCGGGAGAAGTTCTTTATGCTTGGAGAGATGTGGCTTTGCCTGATGGAGGGAGAGCCCCCCAAAGAACGCAGCTACGCCCACATCGCGCTGCAGGTTCCGGAGGAGGAACTGGACGGCTACCTCGCGCGGCTGATCGCTGCGGGCGCGGAAATTCGGCCCGACCGGGCGCGCATCGGGGCGGAGGGGCGGTCCGTCTACTTCTACGACTTCGACAACCATCTGTTTGAACTGCACGCAGGCGGCCTCAATGCGCGGCTGACGCTCTACGGCGCGGCCGTCCCCGGAATAGAAGAAATCTGATCTTTCACAGGAGGCGCAGTATGGAGAAAACCCGGCCGAATTTCGAGGAAGCCCTGGAGGCCATGGGCCGCCTGTACGGGCAGGATGTGCCGATGAGCCTGGCCACCGCCGATGGTGACAAGCCCAACGTCCGCGTGATCGACGTGTACTTCCTGGACGGCGCGTTCTATGCCGTCACGTACTTAAAGAGCAGCAAGATGTTGGAGATCGAGAAAAACCCCCATGTAGCGCTCAACCACATGCTGTTCGTGGCCCGTGGCGAGGCCGAAAACATCGGCCATCCGCTGGCAGAGGGCAACGAGGCGCTGCGGGCGGAGCTTATGCGGGCGTTTTACAAGTTCTATTCCCGCCATGTGGACGAGGGCGACCCCAACACCTGCATCCTGAAGATCGCGCCGGCGTGGGCGCTGGTGTTCGCAAACGACTTTAAGTACATCGTAAACTTCCAGGAGAAGGCCGCCACGCGGGAGCCCTTCGTGTCGGACATCCTGGTGTAGCGATCGTGAGGTGATCCCGATGGAATTCCCGACGCTCAAGCGCCCCACCCATCCGATGCCGGAGGACGTCCGGGACCGCCTGGACGTGGAGGGCCTGATGGACGCCTACCGCGCCCGGCCGCCCTACCAGCAAAACGACTACATCGGCTGGATCACCCGCGCCGTGCGCCCGGAAACCCGGCAAAAGCGCCTGGATCAAATGGTTTCGGAACTGAAAGACGGCCGCCTGTACATGGGCATGAAGCATTCCGGGAAATGACACCCCGGAGCCTTTCGACGCACCCCGAAGGAGGGAGCCCCATGGCCCACTGGAAAAACGCGCTCAAGGCCGATCCGACGGCGTGGCTTCTGGAGGAGGACAATCCGTCGGTGCGCTATTTCGCGCTGAAGGACCTTCTGGACCGGCAGACGGGCGACCCGGACCTTGAAAGCGCGCGCCGGGCGATCATGCATCGCGGCGCGGCGACGGAAATCCTGGAAAAGCAGCGGGAGAGCGCGTATCTTACGCGCTATCCCCGCTTCTACACCGACAAGTACACAGGGCTGGTCTGGTCCATGATCGCGCTGGCGGAATTGGGCGCGACGGCGGACGAGCAGATTCGAGCCCAGTGCGAGTACCTGCTGGAAAACGCCCAGGACGCGCTGGGCGGTTTTTCGATGCACAAAGCCAAAGCGGGCGGCGGCCTGACCTCGGAGGTCATCCCCTGCCTGTGCGGCAACATGATCTTTTCGCTAATCCGGCTGGGCTTTGGATCGGACGCGCGGGTGCAAAAGGGCGTGGACTGGCTCGTCCACTACATGCGCCTGAACGACGGCGTGGAGCTGGAGCCTCAACAGCCGCCCTACGACCGCTCCGCGATGTGCTGGGGCCGCCACACCTGCCACATGGGCGTGGCCAAGGCGCTGAAGGCCTTCGCGGAAATCCCGCCAGGCGCGCACGGATGCGATAAACGATTCGATCAGTCGCTGCGCGGAATTCCTGCTCATCCACCACATTTACAAGCGCAGCCACAACCTCAGCCGGGTTTCCAAACCCGGTTGGACGAAGTTCGGTTTTCCGCTGATGTATCAGACCGACGCGCTGGAGATTCTGGACATCCTGGCAAGCCTGGGCATCCGGGACGAGCGCATGGAGGACGCGGTGCAACTCGTGCTTTCAAAGCAGCAGGAGAGCGGCCGCTGGCTGACCGAAAACAGCTACGGCGACCGTATGCTGCATCCCTTTGACGAAAGAGGCGCGCCCGGCAAGTGGGTGACCCTTCGTGCCATGCGCGCGCTCAAACGGTACGGCTGAATCAGGTTCCGGGATTGGCTTGCACCGGCGAGACTTCCATAGGTACGACGACGCTGGGCTGGATTTGCACCATCGGCGCTGTTTGCACAGGTTGGTTGACGACAGGCTGGATTTCCACAGGTCTGGCTTCCATAGGCGTGATTTGCGCGGGTTGGTTGACGACAGGCTGGATTTCCGCGGGTTTGGCTTCCGCCGGCGCAGCTTGCGAGGACTCCGTGGCGATGGGCTCGGCTTCCGCAGGTTTCGCGGCTTTCGCTTTGACTTTTTTCGTTTTCTCCTTCTTTACGCGCGGGGTTTTCTCCTTCTTCACGCGCGGTGTTTCCACCCGCGCTTCGCTTTGTGCCGGAACCCTCTCGAACGCGTCCGCCAGGAAGAATCCGGCGAGTACGACCCAGAGATACAGCCCGTCGTTAAACCGGAGGATTGACTGGAGGATTGCGGTCAGTACGGGGCTGTTTCGGATGAATTCGATGTTCGCCGTGACAAGGCCCGTGGCCTGCTCCAGCTTCATCGCCAGGCTCACGAGGAACAGCAACAATCCCAGCGCAAATTCCCCCAACCGGACGCGCCGCGCCGTGCCGGAGGTCCGAAGGCTGGCCAGTTTGCCGAGAAACACGCCCAGGAAGAAGTAAGAAAAGAATATCAGCGCGCTCAGCGCATACCCGTACCATACATTGCCTGACCCGGACTGTTGGGCAAGGTATTGCGCCAGCAGGTTGATCGGGTACGGCATCAGCACCCCGAAGATGACGGCGACGGCCCATTTTTTCATAAAAGATCTCACCCGTCCATGGCATTCCGACGCATACTACGCGTGGATGCCCCGGGCCGTTCGCAAGGCTTCTGCATGCGTTGTAAACGCATGCGTTAAGCAAAGGAAACTCGCTTATTTCGCCGCTTTGCGTCGCTATGCCCCGGGCCGTTCGCCGCCCGCCTGCGCCGCATCCGGCGCGGGCGGCTTTTCCATGGAGGCAGCCAGTAGGTAGCCGCCCATCACGATCCACAGGTTGGCAGCCTCGGTGACCTTGAGGCTGCCAAGCGAGAAATACCACCGGGCGATCAAACCTAATGCGACAAGCAGGACGCCCACCGCGGCCCTGGGCCAGCCCATGCGCCACCGGCCCTCCCGCCCGAACGCTGGCAACAGCCTGTAGAGCGCGATGTACGCCCCGATGAACAGGCAAACGCCCACCGCCACAATCTGACCGGGTAGTGCGCCTGGCTGCGCCCGTTCGACCGTTTCGCTGTACTCTATCAGCTCGCCGAGCGGAACCACGAGCAGCAGCGCGCAGACCCAGTAGGCGATCTTCCAGCCCTTCGCCTTCATGCGATGCTCTCCTCTCCACCCGCCGTCCAGGCGGCAGATGCGCTTACCAGCATTCTACACCATACTCCCCGCATGTCAACCTGCCCGGCCGGGCCACCGCCCGCAAAGGTTCTTCTTTTTTGCGTGTCCGGGGCATAGCATGGACATACAGTGGGAAAGGAGGCGCTTTTGATGACAGGCGATCTGTGGGTGATGGAGCGCGCTGGATTCTTTTACGCTCGGGCGGCGTCCGTGCTGGCGGCGGAGCCCTGGCAGGAGATGCAAGGGCGGTCGGCATTCGCTCTGACGGCGGAGCTCCTGCCGGAGCCGCAAGCGTGGGCTACGACCACCCCAGTGGAGCCCCGGCAGGAACCGCGCGTATGGGCTGCGACCGCGCCAGTGGAGCCCCGGCAGGAGCCACGCACGTTGGAATTGACGGACAGTGAAGTGATCGTCCGCGCGCCGGATGGGTCAGAAATTCAGCGCATCCCCTTCGATGCGGGAGAACTGACGGAATTCAACCGGGATTTTTTCCTGACCACCCCGGACATCAATTTTGACGGCTGGCCCGACCTGTTGCTCATCGCCAGCCAGGGCCTGCAGAACGTGTACTACGACGGCTGGATCTGGGACCCGGATACCGGTCGCTACGTTTATGAGCCGCAGGTGCGTGATCTGTCCTCCCCGGTCTTTGACGAGAAGGCGCGGCGTATCACCACCTACGAACACGGCAGCGCCACCGATCACGTGTCCGGTGTCTGGGCATGGCAGAACGGACGCCTGATTGAAACCGAGCGGCAGGAACAGACCTACGACGACACGACCGGCCTTTTCACCATCCGCACCTACCGGCTGAATTCTGACGGCAAACTTTCGCTTGTGGACACCCAGACGCTGACTGAGGCGCAGATGAATTCCCGTTAGCCAGCGGTGAACATATCCCCGCCCGCCCCTGCTGAGATTGCCCGGCGGTGAAACCGCATTCAAAATGAGCGCAAAAAGCCGCGCCGCCGCACGTCCGGGCGCGGGCCGTTTGATGCGGCTTTTTCGTTAATATGAATAATCTCCGTTCAAAAAATTCGGAAGCTGCATCTGTTCAAATGAAAATCAGGTAAAAATGAAGAAGTTTGCTTGACATCCTGCAGTTTTCGGAATAGAATATCTCCTATCGAAATACACCGGTCAGGACACGCGGCACCCGCGGAGCGAAGACGCCCCCGCAGGCGGTTGTGTCCTTTCTTGATAGGAGCAAAGATATGATTTCCTTTAAGGACGTGCACGTCCACTATGGAGCGCTGCACGTGATCAAGGGCATCACGATGGACATCCCCGATGGCTCGAAGACCGTCATCATCGGGCCCAGCGGCAGTGGCAAGTCGACGCTCCTTCGTACCATCAACAACTTTGAGCCGCCCTCGAAGGGCCACGTGGTGGTGAACGGCAGGGAGATGAAGCGGCTGAAAAACCGCGAGCTCTACCGCGCGCGGCAGGACATCGGCATGGTGTTCCAGTCCTTTAACCTCTACGGCCACATGACCGTGCTGGACAACCTGACGCTGGCGCCCATCCGGCTGAAAAAGGAAACCCGCAAAGCCGCCGAGGAGCGGGCGCTGAAAAACCTTGAGGACGTTGGACTGATCGAAAAGCGCAACGTCTACCCCGCGCAGCTCTCCGGCGGGCAGCAGCAGCGGGTGGCGATCGCCAGGGCCCTCACCATGAACCCCAAGATTCTGCTGTTTGACGAGCCCACCAGCGCGCTTGACCCGGAGATGATCCAGGAGGTGCTGGAGATCATGGAGCGGGTCGCGCGGCAGAACATCACGATGCTGTTCGTCACCCATGAGATGCAGTTCGCCGAGCACATCGCTGACCGCATCGTGTTCCTGGACGACGGCGTCATTTTGGAGGATGGCACACCGCTCGAGGTGTTTCACCACCCGAAGAACGAACGCACCAAGGCGTTCTTCGGAAAAATCCTACATCGCAAGGAGGAGATCTCGTGAAGAAGCTTCTGTCCCTCGCCCTCGCGATCCTGCTGGTTGCCATGATGACGCTTCCCGCCATGGCCGAATCCACCGTCACCCTCGACAAGGCCGACCCGGCGATCGCCAAGATCATTGAGCGCGGCAAGCTGCTCGTGGGCGTCAAGGCGGACGTGCCCAAGTTCGGCTATCAGGAACTGGGCAGCGACTTTGAAGGCCTGGAAATCGACATCGCCAAGGCGCTGGCCAAGGAACTGCTGGGCGACGAGAACGCCGTGGAGTTCACCGCCGTCACCGCCAAGACGCGCGGGCCGCTGCTTGACACCGGCGAACTGGACATGGTCATCGCCACCTTCACCATCAAGCCCGACCGCATCCTGCAGTATGACTTCTCCAAGCCCTACTTCGTGGACGCCATCGGCCTTCTGGTCAAGAAGGATTCCGGCATCGCCTCCTTCAAGGACCTGGACGGCAAGGCCATCGGCGTGGCGCAGAGCGCCACCACCAAGGACGCGCTGACCAAGGCCGCGGAAGCCGCGGGCATCAAGACGGAATTCCTGGAGTTCGCCACTTACCCGGACATCAAGGCGGCGCTCGATTCCGACCGCGTCGCCTGCTTCTCGGTGGACAAGGCGATCCTGATGGGCTACGTGGACGACAACACCACGCTGCTGCCCGACGCCTTTGAAAGCCAGCCCTACGGCGTGGCGATGAAGAAGGGCTCCACCGGCCTCCTCGCCTTCGTGGATTCCAAGCTGGCCGCCATGCGCGCCGCAGGCGAGATCGACACCCTCGTCGCCAAGTGGGAACTGACCCCGGTCGACTGGACGCAGATCGACGACTTCGCCAAGACGCTGTGGGAAGAAGCGGCGAAACTAGGCTGATTCGCATTGCGTTGAAATTCCCTTCGGGTCTTTCAACGCGAGGGAAGAAAGCTGCGTGAGCCTGAAAATCTGCGGATTTTCCGGGCGGCTCACTGACTTATGGGTTTGTTTCTTCCATCAGTGTGCGCACTGATGGAAGAAACACGTTCCCGGCGCGCATGTCGCCGGGAACGATTGGATGGAACGAAATCGATTGTCCGCAAGTGGCTATGCGCGGCCGGTGGTCGCGCATAGCCGCGATGCGTCAAACGCGGCGTTTGATCGGGCTTCGCACAGCCCATCAAGCGCACGAAATGAGGGTCACCGATGCTTGAGAGCGGGCCATTTTCCCTTGCCAACTGGAGCGCCTGGTTCCAGGACTGGGCCTATTTCCGCGCGGGCTTCCTCCGGACGCTCGAAATCTCCGGCCTGGCGCTTTTGTTCACGCTGGTGATCGGCGTGATCGTGGGCGTCGCCATGTGCTCCAAGGTCAAGGTGCTGCCCGTGATCTGCCGGGCGTACATGTCCATCTTCCAGAATACACCGCTGGTCATGCAGGTGTTCATCTACTA
>JAEVZE010000194.1 GCA_023392395.1 Bacillota bacterium | reverse complement strand
CCGGGATTCCGGTTTGTTGGATACAAAAGTCTTTCAGGATCAGGCAAGATGGTATGTTTTCGACCCGACGAACTGCTCGTCTCCATGGGAGACGGTTGGCTGAGCGCACCGGACGTCTGGGTGGCCGTATACCCAGGCAAACTCCCCGGTAACGTCTACGCGCTCGCGCCACCAGTGCTAGGACATGTGCACAACGTGCATTGAGGAGGAGACGCCGATATGATTCATCCTGCAGGGCAAACGATCAGACAGACGGTTCTGGGACTGATTGTCAAGATGCGCAAGGGCAGCATCTGCTACATCGGCGGGTGCGATATGCTGCCCGCGCCACTGACCAGAGACGAAGAGGCCGAAGCGCTCGATCTCCTTGCCACGGGAGACCTCAAGGCGCGGGGGCTGCTGATCGAACACAACCTGCGGCTGGTGGTCTACATCGCGCGCAAATTTGAAAACACCGGCATCAACATCGAAGACCTGATCTCCATCGGGACGATCGGCCTGATCAAGGCGGTCAACTCCTTCAAGCCCGAGAAGAAGATCAAGCTGGCCACCTACGCTTCGCGCTGCATCGAAAACGAGATCCTGATGGTGCTGCGCCGGAGCAGTCGCCTGAGGCTCGAGGTGTCCTTTGACGAGCCACTCAACACAGACTGGGACGGCAACGAGCTGCTGTTAAGCGACATCCTGGGCACCGACAATGACCTGGTGTCTCGGGACCTGGATAGCGACGTGGAGCGCCAGATGCTCTACGGCGCGATCCGGCGGCTGGGCCCCCGGGAAAAGAACATCGTCAAGCTCCGCTATGGCCTGGCCGACGGCTCAGAGCACACGCAAAAGGAAGTTGCGGATCTGATGGGCATCTCCCAGAGCTACATCTCCCGCCTGGAGAAACGCATCATCAAGCAGCTGCAGACCGAGATGCTGAAAATGGCGTAGCCATGCGATGAAAATTCCTTCGGACTTTTCATCGCGGAGGGAAGAACTGCGCGAGCCTGAAATCCTCCGGGATTTCCGGGCGGCCCGCTGACATAAGGTATTGTTTCATCCACCAGTGTGCGCACTGGTGGATGAAACGCGTTTCCGGCGCACAGGTCGCCTGAAACGAATAGAAAATGAAACGGGGTTGCTCAACTAACCCATGCGGCCCGCGACGCGCGTTGCGGGCCGCATGGGATGCATCTTTTCTTTTATGGATTGGCTACAAGTACCGGCGCACGCGCCGCCGGTAGGCGGCGTATTCCGCGCCATAGTGCGGTGCGAGAAAGGCCTCCTCCCGCAGAATCTGCCGGTGGATGGCCAGCGCCAGCAGCGGGATGACGATGGCAAGAGCGGCGTTGGGGTTAACCAGAAACTGTCCGAGGAAGAACATCAAAAAGCACACGTAGATTGGGTTGCGGCTGACGGCGAACATGCCGGTGATCACCAGCTTGTCCGGCGTTTTTTCGTCGATCCCGACGCGGAAGGAGTCCCCGAAGGACCGAAGCGTCAGCGCGAAACCCGCCAGCGCCATGGCGGCAAGCAGAAGACCCAGCCAGCCTGGGGCAGGGCTGGCCCAGAAAGGGCGGATGAGCCAGCGGGGCATCGGAAGAGCGAACGCGCAGGCGAGGATCGTGTAGGCGAGGGCCAGGAACACCGGCAAAAGCAGAAGATCGCTCTTGTCAGTCTGGGCGAACACGATGGCGCGGATCCCCTTTTTGCGCAGCATCGCCGCCCGGCCGCCCAGCAGCACAAAGAACAACAGCAGCGCCAGCGCGCTCAGGATCTTTTGCATACACCCTCCTGATTTGTCAGCCCACGGGCTGTATTGTTTCGGTTGGGGTGACGGTGGGCGCGCCGGTCGCCTCCGGTTGGGGTGTCGCACCGGCCGCGGGCGTCGCGTCCGGTTTGGCTGTTTCACTCTGCGCGGCGGTCGAAAAGGGGGCGGTTGTTGCGCCGGAACCGGCGGCCGTGTCCGGCTGTGCCGTCGCCTCAAGCGCCTGCGCGGCAGCCAGATCCGCCTTTTCCTGCTCGGTCTGCTTCAGATCGTTCAGCGCGCGGTGGAAGGCCCCATAGACCGAGTCCGCGACGATGTACACGGCTTGGTCGCCCGAGCGCTCCAGGTAGTACCCGCTGCCGGTGGGCACCGCGCCGCCAAAGCGCAGCGTCTCCATCGTATCGTCCCGGTAGCCGATGGTAACAGTCATCCCCGGCTGCTTGAGGCCGTACTGGTCCAGATCCTCCGGCGAACGCGCCGCCAGATCCTTCGCCGTCAGATCGGAGGCGTATCGCTCCATCTGCAGCACCTGCGCGGTGCTGACCGCGAAGTCTGGGTCGCCCTCCACCCGGTACTCCTCGCCTAGCACGTCGTTCTTATCGGACAGGTCGTAGTCGTTCTGGTTGATCAGCGTATAGGGCTCACTTCCGGAAACCGAAACCGTGATCGACCGCAGCTTCGTCTTGTCGCGCTCAATCAAAACGATGCTTGTGCCCGCATCCTCTTCCGCCTGCTGGACCACCTGCGGGCGGATCAGGACGAATAGGGCAAACCCCAGCGCAGCGGCAAGCGCCAGCAGGATCAGCGCGCGGGCGCGGCGAGGCTTTCTGTCCTTGGAGCGCTTCAGATTCTCCGCGCTCCGAAGCGGCTTTTTCTCCTCGCTCAAAGCCTCCGCCTCCTTGCATACATCACCGTGCCCGCTACCAGCACCGCGCCCGGGATCAGCGCCACGACCAGCATCGCCAGCAACCACAGCGTGCGGGCGTCCGGAATCTCAAGCGCGTCGGCGTTCAGCGCCTTGGAGCGGATCTGGACGCCGGTCTGGTGGTTGGACAGCCACTTGACGGCGTTCATCGCGAAGTCCAGGTTGCTGCTGGAGTACATGTAGTCGCTGTCCGCGACCACGTACAGATTGCCCACCGCCACCACGCGCGCGCCCTCACCATCCGCGCCCGCGTCTTGGGCAGCAGCCGCCAGCGTGAACGGCCCGCGCTCGTCGGCTTCTTCCGGCGCGGTCATGGTGCCCGCGTAGTCGGTGGGCTTGATGAAAGCGCTGGATGAGGTGGTGAGCAGCGGGGAGACGGTGTAATTGTCGTTTGACTGGGCGGTCAGCGCGCTGGCGCCGGGCAGGATCAGCCGGGTACCGGCGAGCGAAGCCGTGATTTCATGCTCTGCGTCCGCGTTGGGCACCAGGTACAATTGGCCGGACAGGTAGTTGCCGGTGGAGGAGGCATCCTCCACCACCACGCCGCTCTTGAAGCCCAGCCCCGCCTCCGACAAAAGCTTCACGAAGTTGGGCGTCTTGGAAAGGTCGATGGACGGGTCGTTCACAAACAGGAAGCGCCCGCCGCCTGCCAGGAAGGTCTCCAGCTCGGTCAGTTCCTCCGCCGTCAAATCCAGCGACGGCGCGAGGATGAACAGCGTGTCGCCTGTCTGCAGTTTTTCCGTGCCGCCCAGCTCAAAGGAGCGCACTTCAAAGTTCTCCCGCTCCAGCTGTGCGGTGAACGTGGAGCAGTAGTCCTGGTTCAATTCGTTGTGGCCCGACAGGAACAGCACGCGGGGCGCGTCGGCGCTGGTGACGTAGAGGAGCGCCGAGGTCAATACCGCCTCGCCGTCAAAGGACGAAACCTGATAGGAACCGCTGGCGTCGTCATAGGTATAGGAGTACAGATCGCTGGACGGAATCGCTTTGACGCGGCTATTATCCGCGTTTGAGACGATCACCGAGCCCTCGGACAGCGTCTGCTCCGAGCCCTTGAGCTTGTTGACCAGACCCGGCTGGGTCACCGGGTCCAGCGTTTGGACGGTGACGCTCGGGTTCAGCGCGTGATAGCGGTCCGAAAGAGCGGACAGCGTGGACCGGGCTTCCGAATTGGAACCGGAACGGAACAACAGGTAGATCACCGCGTCCTGATCGACCGCGGAAACCGCCTGAATGCTTTCTTCGGACAGCGTGGTCAGATTGTTCTGGGTCAGGTCCAGCTTCAGGGCCCAGCGCTGATCGGCGGCGTCCGTCAGCAGGTTGACTGCCACCGCGACCAGAAGAACGAGCAGCGTGATCGCCGCCGCGTAGCCGCCGTGCCGCAGGCGTATCTTGCTTGAAGGCTTCATGCGCTGCGCCACCTCCTTCGGTCGACCACCCGCGCCGTCAAAAACAGCAGTACGAAGATGAACGTGAGGAAATAGATCAGGTCCGAAGGCGCGATCAGCCCGGCGGTGAAGGCGTAGTACCGGTCATACAGGCTGACCCAGCCGATGGCGGAGGGCAGCCAGGGAATCATCGGCACGTCCAGCGACGGGCCGACGGATTCGATGAACTGGATCATCAGGTTCACGCCGAAGGTGGCCACCGCCGCCGTCAGCTGGCTTTCGGTGTCCGCGGACATCAGAATGCCCACCGCCACGTAGCTCGCACCCAGCAGGAAGAACCCCAGGTATCCGGAGGCGATCAGCGGCGCGTGGGGCGACGCGAAGGCGAAGAGGATGACCACGCAAGGGGCGGTGAGCAGCATCGTCAGCGCCAGCACGGTGATCGCCGCCAGATACTTGCCTGCGACGATCGCGCTCACCGGCAGCGGGGATGTGAGCAGCAGCTGGTCGGTGCGCGCGCGCTTCTCCTCGCTGAGCAGCCGCATCGTAAGCAGCGGCATGATCAGCATGAACAGAAAGCTCATCGAATCAAACAGCACGCCCAGGTTGGCGTTCATCTGCAACAAGTTTCCCGACAGGAAGAAGATACCCGACAGCAGCAGGAACACGCCCATGAACACGTAGCCCAAGGGCGTATAAAAATAGCTCTCAAGTTCGCGTTTGTAGACCGCACGCATTATGAATCCACCTCGCCGGTGAGCCGGAGGAAGATGTCCTCCAGGTCCATGTCCATCGGCCGCATCATCACGACCGGATGCCCCGCCGCGGCCAGTGCCACCGACGCTGCGCCGCGAAGGTCTTCTGCGCGGGAGGATTCCAGGATGAAGTCCGCCGTGTCCGGCTCCTTCACACCCAGCGTCTCCAGCGCGCGAAGGCCGGAGAGCGCGCTCAGCACGCCCTCGATTTCGCTTTCGCGCCCGACCGCCCGAAGCCGCACCCGCCGGGTATCGCCGGGGCCCCCCGCAAGGTTTCCCAGCGTGTCCTGCGCCAGGATCTTGCCGTGGCCGATGATTGCCACGCGCTCGCACACATCCGAGACCTCGGTCAGGATGTGGCTGGACAGCACGATCGCGTGGTCGCGCCCCAGCGCCTTGATGAGTTCCCTTATGCCGATGATCTGCGACGGGTCCAGGCCCACCGTCGGCTCATCCAGCAGCAGCACTTCCGGGTTGCCCGCCAACGCCTGCGCCATGCCCACCCGCTGACAGTAGCCCTTGGACAGGTGGCGGATCAGCCGCTTCCGGTGGTCGGTCAGGCCGGTCAATTCACACAGCTCGCCCACATGGGCGGCAACGCGGCCCTTCTCCACCTCTTTGATCTGGCAAACGAAGCGCAGGTACTCGTCCACCGTCATGTCGGGATAGAGCGGCGGTTGCTCCGGCAGGTAACCGATGCGCCGCTTAACGTAGCGTGGCTCTTCCAGGATGTCGTGACCGTCCAGCAGCACCTGACCTTCGGTGGCCGCGATGTACCCGGATGCGATGTTCAACGTGGTGGACTTTCCTGCGCCGTTTCGGCCCAAAAAGCCCAAAATCTGCCCGGTTTCGACGCGGAAGGAGACGTTCCGGACGGCGAGCACATCGCCATACCGCTTGGTCACGCCCCTCAGTTCGATCATGCGCGCGCCTCCTTTTCCTATTTATCTATTATAACAAATCTCGAAGTCCCACGGTCGAATAGGTTATGAACAAACTGTGAACGATCGTAAAGGTTCGCGGGCGGGAAGCTATTTGAGGCTGTCTGCCATGCGGAATGCCGCCGCGCTGCCCGGCATAGGCTTGACCGGGAGGCGATCGGATGATTCGCAACGATTACCGGCGCGCGCTGATCCTTCTGCGCAGCGCGGTCAAGGGGCTAAGCGGGCACGTGCGCCTGGAGCGGCGCACGCTGGGCGGCAGCATGCGCTTTTCGGTGGCCGGCGCGGGTTCGTCGGACAACCTTCGGGCGCTGCTGCTGCGCAAGGGAAAGAGCGGATGGACGGCGGTGCCGGTGGGCTCGCTGCGTGTCGACAACCGCGGCCAGGCGGGACTGACTTGGACGTTTGACCCCAGGAACATCGACGGATTCACACTGGAGGATTACCCGGTGCTCGCGGTGGTACAACTGGGCAAGAACGGGACGGTGGAACCTGCGTTGAGCGGCTTCGTCAACGGTTCGATGGACGTAGACTGGGTGCAGGCCATGAGCGCCGCCAGGGCGATCTACCGCCGCCCAGATCAGTCTCAAAAAGAGGTTCAGCAGACGGCACCGCAGGTGGTGACGCCGACGGAGCCGCAGGAAGAATCCCAGACCGCGGAACCGGAGTCGGTGGGCGGGCTACCGGAGGTTGAAACGTCGGTCGGTGAGGAGGAGTACGAAGAGGAGCGAACCGAAGTACAAGAACCAGCATCCGGCGAGACGGAAGAACAGACCGAAGTTCAAGAAATGCCGGAGGAGCAATCGCCTGAGACAGAGGAAGCCGAGCAGCCGGCGTATCTTTTTATGACACTGGACATTTCAATCCCGTGGCCGGAGGCTGTGGAACCGCTTCGGATGCTGTTTCAGCAGCTCCCGGCCTGCGCGCCCTTTGCGGCAGATGGGTACACCTTTATTTGCGCGCCACTGCCTGGCAACGGCAATGCGTACTCGCTGGTGGGCGTCCGGGTGGAGGATGAAAGGCCGACTTCAGTCTGTTATGGCATTCCGGGCATCTTCGCGCCGGAACCTCCGGTAGGGCTGGACGGCTACATGTGGCGCGGCAGCGGGGTCAGCGGCTGGTGGGTCACCTTTGTCGACGCGCTGACCGGCGATGAAGTGCCGGAATAACAT
>JAEVZE010000150.1 GCA_023392395.1 Bacillota bacterium | reverse complement strand
CCCCGCCAAGGGCAGTGCCCCTGGACCTCCACAAGGGTAAAAATAAAAAGAGAGGGCAAACTCTCTCTTTAACCGATCATTGAGCCTGCCGCGGATGACGACCTGCGGCAGGCTTTTGCGTGGCGAGGTATCTGTGGGCATAATGTGCGGACGAGTGCCCCTGGCGCGGAGATCAACTCAAGCATTCATATCGAAATTCCGGTTCCGTTTGCATATAGAAACCGTTTCGCACCTGCGCAGTCCAGTTCTGGAAGATTTCTTTCCAGTCGACCCTTCTGAAGAAGTTCTCAACGGGGAGTGAAGAATCCCATTCCAAAATCAGGAACGGACCGATGCCAAAGGACCAGATCCCGTTCTGCTCCACGCCGGATTCCCTTACGAGCAGGATTGGAAGTCCGTACTGGTAGGCCATCGCGGGCTCAATCTGCGCAAAGGGGCTGCCCTCCCAAACGACCAATTGCTGAGGTTGGCCGAGATTGTTTTGGATCACGCTAACCTGGCGCTGCCTGAGGTTTAGGGCAACCAATCCGAAACTGGACAGCATCATTCTTCGGATATTGGTCAAAGGGGTTTCCGGGTATTGCTCGGTATCCGGCAGCGTGCGGGGGAACAGCAGGGCTTTTCGGATTTCGAGAATCATGGCGTCGACAAATTCCTGCTGGTCGCTGTTCAAGCGGCTCGGATGGCTCAGAAATACCGGGATTCTGAAAAGGCGGTTGGCTGATTCCAGCATCGCCTGGGTTGGCTGCAGCGGAGCATTCGCTTTTACCGCGTCCGGATCAGGCAGGGCCGCGGCGTCTATATTGGCAGTATTGGAATACACAATGCATTCCTCCTCACAAGTCAATACTATGAACAGGAATGTGTCGCGGTTCCGGAGCTTTTCTTCACGCGTCGAAGAACATACAGTAAACAACCGACAGCCGCGGGCGTTCGCGGCTGTCGGTTCATATTTCTGATAAATCCTGCTTGAAACCCTCCGGGTTTTTCTACGCCCTGAACCGGCAGCGCGTGCTTGCGGTTGCCGGTTTCCGAAGGTCAGCCATTATTTTTTGCACCGGTACACGTAGGCGAAACCGGGGATGGTATCCAGTGAGACGTAACTGCTGGTGCCCGCAAACCTTCCGTTGACCTTGATGAGGTTGTTGGAGCCACCCCAGGCTTCCGCAAAATAGAGAGTCCCGTCGGAACCGATGTTATAGACAATGGCGCTGTGCGTGTTGGTGCGGAGAATGTCGCCGATCTGCAGCCCGCCCTCGGCCTTGATGGCGGCGATGCTCAAATACTTCGTCCAATCGCTCTTTGGCTGATAGCCGCTGATCCTGTACCCGATGTAGTGGGAAAAGCCCATGCATTCGGATGCGTAATCGAAGGTGTAGCCGACATAGTCGCCGTACCCGGGCCGGTTTCTGCTTGTGGCGGTCGCCGTCGTCGCCTTGTACGGGGAGGCGGTATAGGCGGTGGGGCTTCCGCCGCTCTTGGAGTAGCTCCAGTAGGCGTTGGTCACATAGCCTTTCTCGCTGCAAACCGCCTGAATCTGGCTGGTGGCGTAGGAAACGTAGATGCTTGCAGTCCTGCGGCTTGCGCCGCTTTGGATGGTGACGAAGGTCGCTCCGTGCCGCTTGCCGGTGACATACCCGGTGGAGTTGACGGAGGCGATGCTCGTATCCGCGACCGAGTATGTCACATCGGATTTTGGGATCACCTGGCCTATCAGCTGCGCGCCCGCGCCGGGACGCATCGCCAGAAAGGTTGTGCTCAAGGTCAGCGTCGGGTTCACCATGCCGACGTTTATCGTAGCGTAGACTGAGTAGGTCTTGGCGCCTGAAGACGACTGATAGACCGACCGGATCTTGACCACAAAGTCATCGTTGCTCAGGGTATAGCTGGCGCTGGTGCTTCCCTTGACCGGATAAAAGGTTTTGGACACATTGTTTGATTTGCAGACGATCAGCTCATACCCGGCGTTCGCATTGGAAACTGGGGACCAGCGGACGGAAAGGGTACACCACCTGTTGTCTTTGGCCGTGAGCGTTGCGGTAAGGTCGGCGGGTGCGGAGATGGTTACCGCAAGCACGGGGATTGCACAGAAAATATTCGAAAACAGAATGATGGCCAGGATCAAGGGGAAAAGCGCTCTCTTCATGCGACAACCGCCTTTCTTCTGTGACGCCGTCAGGCGCGTATCTCATGCTGTTGACAAACCGCGTGAAGGCCCTCATCGTTCCCGGCGACTTGTGCGCCGCTTTCGCGTTGGAAAGCCGCATGGCGGAGTTTCAACGCACTGGAATTACCATTTATTCGTAACATGAAAAGGGAACCAGTGTCAACAACCAAATCATGGAAGACGCGGCAGCGTGACGATTACCTCGACGCTGTCCGGCTTTTCCAGAACGCGGCTGACCGCCTTGACGCCCGCGCGGTTGAGCGAGCGCACGGTGGCCAATAGGGCGTTCACGAACATGCGCTGGTCGCGGCAGTAGATGCGCACAGGCCGGGGTACGGGGCGCTCGAGATGGTCGATGATGCCCTCCAGCGCGCGGACGCTCATGCCCTCCTCCGCGGCCTGGACGATCAGGGACAACTGCTCGGCTTCGTTCGGAAGGCGCAGAAGCGCCCGGGCGTGGCGCTCGCCCAGAGGCGCGTCCCGGAGGGCGTCCCTTACGGCGTCGGGCAGCGTCATGAGGCGCAGGAGGTTTGCCACCGCGCTCTGGCTGCGGCCCAGACGTTGGGCGATCTCCTTCTGGGTCAATCCGTGCTGCTGAATCAGCCTGCGGCAGGCCTCGGCCTCGTCCAGGTAGTGCAGTTCCTCCCGTTGCAGGTTCTCCACCAGCGACAAAATGGCCGCTTCGCTGTCGTCGGCCTCCACCACCAGCGCGTCCACGCTGACCGCGCCCAGTTTTTTGAGCGCGCGCAGGCGCCGCTCGCCCGCGATCAGCTCATACCCGCCGGGGCAGGGGCGCACCATCGGCGGTGACAAAAGTCCGTCCCGCTCGATGGATTCGGCGAGCGAGGTGATGGAATCCTCCTGAAAGCGGCGGCGCGGCTGTTCCCGGGATGGTGCGACCGCGCTCAGCGGCACGCGCCGGATCACGCGGCGCAGCGGATGAACATCCATCGGCGGCCCTCCACAAAAAAATTCCCGCACTATATATGCGGGAAACTTTGGGGCAAGGCGCGTTCGACGATCATTTCGCCGTGACAGGGACAAGACGCCGAACCAGAATCCATCCAACCATACCCGAAATCAGCATGATCAGGTACACGGGGAGATATCCGGCGTGCTCGACGATCACGCCGGCAAGGTAGGTGCTGAACGACAGCGGCGCCATCATCAGAGCGCTGAGCACGATGGTGTCCGCCTGCTTGTGCTCGGGGGACTTCGCGATCATGTGCTGGTAGAACCCAGTACCCGCGGCCGTGTTGATGGACACCAGCACCATGGCTATGGAGAGTGGAACCATCACCGGCAGCCCGGCCCGCGCGATGAAGTAGCAGGCGATATTGGAGCCCGCGCAGAGGACGCCCAGCACCTGGGCCATGCGCATCATCACCGGATAGCTCAGCCTCCGGCAGACCTGCGCCCACAATACGCCCGATACGATCTGCCCCGCGAACGGCATGAACACCAGCACCGCCAGCTGCGCTTCCGTCAGCCCCGCCTCGCGCCCGAACATCAGGTTGATGGGCGC
>JAEVZE010000140.1 GCA_023392395.1 Bacillota bacterium | reverse complement strand
TGGGTACACGGATTGCAGCGCAGGCATCGTCCAGCTGAATCTCGTACTCAAACCGGGAGTCGTAGCGCATTTTCTGGATCTTCAGGTACTGGGTTACGTGCTCGAATTCCTGCTTGAGCGGCACGATGTCCTCGCCACCGCCCAGCATCAGGCGGAAGAGCTTGGCCAGCGCGTCGGCCATCGAGGCGGCGACCTGGGGCTTGTAGTTGCTCATCCAGACAATGGAGTCCAGCGTGTTATAGAGGAAGTGGGGCGTGATCTGGGATTGAAGCGCGTCCAGTTCCGCCTTGCGCTTGCCCTTTTCAGTCTCGATGATCTTGCGCATCAGCCGCTGATTGTGGTCGATCATCGCGTTGAAGCCGCCTGCCAGTTCGCCGATCTCGTTTTTGGGCGTGTCGTCGGCGCGCACGTCGAAGTCGCCCTTTTGCACGCGGCCCATGAGCTTGCGGAGTCTATCCAGCGGGCGGAACACCCGCCGGGAGAGGAGCAGAGAAAGGCTCAATGCGATGACCGCCGAGGCGATCGCGCCGAACAGGATTTGCAGGTTGCGCTGGCGGTCGGCCGCGCCGGTGATGCGCGCGCGGGGCATGGCGTAGATCACGCGGTAACCCGGGCCTTCGATGGCGGCGGAGAGAACCAGCCTGTCGCCGTGGTTGAAGGAGGTCTGCCCGGACAGCGCGACGCGCTTGATCTCGTCGTCCGGAAGGGGAGTGGGGATCAACTGCGCGCCCCGGTAGGCTTGATCGGGGTGGTAGATGTAGTTGCCGGCCGTATCCACGATGAAAATGTAGCCGCCCTCGCCGTCGCCAGCGCCGCCGCAGATGTCGGCCAAGGTGTCGGTGGACAGGTTGATCAGAATCGCGCCCAGCGGCGCCGCGCCCTTGAAGATGATGATGGGCCGTGTCAGCGAGATCACGTTCTGCGCGCGGCCGTAGACGTCGGTGATCTGATGAGGCGGCAGGAACACGCTTTTGCCGCCGCTCTCCATGGCGGCGGCATACCAGGAAAGCCAGTCCTCCGGCGCCTGGGCGGAGGCGTAGAGGCTGCTGGCGGTGTCGGCCAGCGAACCGTTGCGCCCGGCGACGGCAATGGAGGTGATCTCCGGACGGAGCCTTGACAGATCCGTCAGAATGGCGCGCACCTGCTGCGAATTCTCATAGTACTGCGACTGGCTGCCGGAAATATCGGTGTCGTTCACCAGCATGCGCAATACCGACGACTGCACGTTGGACAGCGCCGCCAGCTTTTCCATGTCGTCCAGATAGTATTCGAGGTTATGAATCACCTGGGTGAGCATCGCGCCCGCGTCCTGCTCCGCCCGGTCCACAAGCGCGCGTTTGGTGGACTCACCTGCCATCAGAGCAATCAGAAAGCAGATGAGGAACACGCCCGCAAACGACAGCGCGGTCATCTGGGTTCTGAGTTGCGTGACCTTCTTGCGCATGGCTTCTCCTTTTTGGCCAACAATCAACCTATCCGGTGATTTCCATCGTTCCCGGCGACCTGCGCGCCGGGATCGTGTTTCATCGACCAGTGCGCACACTGGTCGATGAAACAATACCTTCCGTCAGCGAGCCGCCCGGAAATTCGTTAGAATTTCAGGCTCGCGCAGACTCCTTCCGATGCGATGAAAAACCATCGTGGTTTTTCATCGCCATGCGAAGCATTAGCGGTGTTGCGCGCGGTACTCGGTGGGCGTGAGGCCGGTGTATTTCTTGAAGCAGACCGAGAAGTACTGCGGATCTGAGTAGCCCGTCTCGGCGGCGACTTCATAGGTGCGCTTGGCGGTATCCCGAAGCAGCGCCTTGGCCTTTTCCAGGCGCAGGTTGATCAGGTAGTCGATGAAGGTGACGCCCAGCTTCTTTTTAAAAAGGATGCTCAGGTACGTGGGGCTGACGAACACGTGGGCCGCCGCGGCGTTCAACGACATATCCGGGTCCGCGTAGTGCCCGGCGATGAAGGCGCACGCACCCTCGATCAGCTGATTGCCACAGGAGGAGCGCGCCTCCTCCAATTGCGCGTGCGCGAACAGCAGGTGCTCGGAGGCAATGGCCTCGCAGTCGCCCAGCGATTGGGCGGAAAACGCCCGGCGGTAGGCCTCGTCCAGCCGCGCCGGGTCGGCCTTGCCCGCCTCGGTCATCAGTTTGAACGCGCCGTTCAGAAGGTCAATGGTCAGAACGCGCAGGTTCTCCTCCGACAGTCTGCCAGCGCCGCGTAAAGTTTCAAAAAACGCCTGGATGCCCTCCACCAGTTCCGCCCGCGAGCCCTGTTTCAGTTTGGTGAGCAGCTGATTCGCGTCGTCGAAGGGGTAGAGCCGGGCTTCCTCCTGGCGAGCGAAGGCGTCGTAGGTGTTGTAGCGACCCAGCATCACCCGGTTTCGAAGCGCCTGCCGCGCGCTTAAGTAGGAACGGTTCAATTCCCACAGATGGTCCACCGGCTCCCCGATGGCGGCGGTGGTGGCAAGGTCCAACTGCTCGTAGAGTTCAGCCCGGATCGCTTCGATCAGCGCCGCGACGAATGCGCGCTCCTTCTCTTTGAAAACGGTGCGCGCGCAATAGATGAGCGCCACGCCGCCCCGGTTCAGTTCAAACGCCGCTGCGTCGGTCCTGGCCTCGCCCTTGATGATGTCAAGTGCCGCGCACTCCATCAGCGCCCAGTCCCTCGCCGCGCTTTTCTCCGACTCAAAATCGATCAGGCAGACGGTGAAGGACTCGCCGGAGAGCGGCAGCCCCACAAAGCGCAGCATGTCCTCGATCTCCGCCTGGCCCAATTCCCGCTCCAGCAATTGGTTAAGCAGCTTCTGGCGCATCAACGGCATCGCCTGGTCCAATTGCCTGCGCATGCGGTTCATCTGGTGTTCCCGCACCCGGGCGGCGTCCACCTGGCGCTCCAGCCGCTTTACCGCCGCCACCAGTTCCGTCGGCGGCACCGGCTTTTGCAGGTATTCGCGCACGCCCAGCTTTAAAGCCTCCTGCGCGTAGGCGAACTCGTCATGGCCGCTCAGAATCGCCACCATCGCGCCGGGCAAAAGTTCCTTCAGTTTGCCCGACAGCTGCAGTCCGTCCATGAACGGCATGCGGATGTCGGTCAGCACGATGTCGGGCTTGAATTCCAGCGCGACGGTGAGCGCCTGTTCGCCATCCTCCGCGCCACGCGCTTCGTAACCGAGGCCCGCCCAGTCGACGCTGCCCAGCAGCGCCTCCCGGAGCATGTCCTCGTCTTCCACGATCAACAGTTTGTACATTGCGTTTCCCTCCCGGATTCACGTGCATCTTATCAGATTTCGGCGGGTTCGTAAACCATAGCGCACCGATGGGACACGAAGTGTTAAAAAATTCAGCATAGATGCATAGAAAAATCAACTGCTTCCTCCGCGGGCAGGCCCTATAATGGTAAAGGATTCGTAATCCCGGAGGGAGGAATGCGCGATGAGCCTGACGACGCCCTGCGACGAGGCGCTGCGCATGGAGAAGGTCTCCAAGGCGTTCCCCGGCACGCTGGCGGTAGATCGCGTAGATTTTGACGTGCTCGCCGGCGAGGTGCATGCACTGGTTGGAGAAAACGGTGCCGGTAAATCGACCTTGATGAAGCTGCTGGCCGGGTCGTTCCCGGACTACAGCGGCAAGGTCTTTATTCGCGGAAACGAAGTGACGCTGCACACGCCCGCTCAGTCCAAGGCACGCGGCGTGGGCATGATCTATCAGGAGCTGTCGCTGGCACGGCCGATCTCCATCGCCGAAAACCTGCTGGTGGGCAAGCTCCCGAAAAAAGGCCTGTTCATCGACCACAGGGAAGTCCGCCGCCGCTCGAAGGAACTGCTGGAGCAGGTGGGCCTAGGCTATCTGGACCCGTCGATGCCGGTGTCGGACATCAGCCAATGCGAAGCGCAGTTGGTGGAAATCGCAAAGACACTGGGCGACAAGCCGAGGATCCTCGTCATGGACGAGCCGACCTCCGCGCTTTCCAATGAGGAAGTCAAGCGGCTCTTCGGCATCATCCACAAGCTGAAGGCCCAGGGCATCGCGATCATCTACATCTCGCACCACCTGCAGGAGGTGTTCGAGGTGGCCGACCGCATCACCGTCATGCGCGACGGCAAAAAGCGCGGCACCTATGAGACGAAGAGCACCAACCGCGCCGAAATCGTGGACCTGATGGTCGGGCGCTCGGTCAGCGAGTTCTACAACCGCCGCAACCCGAAGATCGGCAAGGAACTCCTGCGCGTCGAGCACCTGAGCCGGTGGGGCTTCTTCCACGACGTCAACTTCACCGTGCGAGAGGGCGAGACGCTGGCCATCTGCGGCGTGGCGGGCGCTGGGCGCACGGAACTGGCCCGGGCCATCGTGGGCGTGGATCCGTTCAATGACGGTGCTATCTATCTGCGAGGCAAAAAGGTTCATTTCAAAAACATGCGGGAGGCCATTCAGTCCGGCGTCGTGTACCTTACGGAGAGCCGCAAGTACGACGGCCTCGCAGTCCGGCTCACCGCTGGTGAAAACGCGGTGGCGGCGCACATCCCGAAGCTTTCCAAGGGGCCGCTGTACAACCGGTCGATGGGCGCAAAGGACGTTAAGGAACTGATGGAGGCGCTGAGCGTCTACCCAATGGAGCCGAACCGCCCCGTGACCAACTTCTCCGGCGGCAACCAGCAGAAGATCCTGATGGCCAAGTGGCTGATGACCAGGCCTTCCGTCCTGATTCTGGACGAGCCCACCCGCGGCGTCGACATCGGCGCCAAGGAGATCATCCACAAGGCGGTCGAGAACCTGGCCGCCGCGGGCAGCGCGGTAATCCTGATCACCAGTGACCTGCCGGAGATGGTGGGCCTCAGCGACCGGGCGGTGGTTCTTCGCAACGGCCATGTGATCGGCGAAGTCGAGCGGGAGGAAATCAGCGAAAGCGCGCTGCTGCTGGCCGCGAACGGGGAGGGAAAGCATGTCCATGAATAGCGCGTCCGTTCCTCAAGACGTCCGCAAGCGCAGCGTCAGCCGCCTGACGGTGGTGGTCAACCGCCTGGGCGTGTACGTGATCGTGCTGGTACTGGTGGTGCTGGGCATCCTGCTGGCGCCTGGCAAGTTCCTGACGCAGAACAACCTGATGTCCGTGTTGCAGGCCGTGTCCCTGCTGGGCATCACCTGCGTGGGCATGAGCTTTGTGGTGTTCAGCGCCAACTTCTCCGACATGTCGGTCCCGATGACCATCGCGTTTTCCGGCATGATCTCGGTCACCTGCATCGGCATGGGCTTTTGGCCCAGTCTGATCCTGGGCACGCTGGCGGGCACGGTGCTGGGCATCGTCAACGGCTTTGTGATCGGCAAGCTGCGGGCGCACCCGGTCATCTGGACGATGGCGTTCAACTTCGTGATCTCGGGCGTGGTGCGCTGGCTCTACGGCGGCAACCAGATCTACCCGGATATGATCGCGGGCGACACCCCGGCGGTGGCGGCGTTCTTTGCGCTCTCCCGCTCCAGCTTCCTGGGCGTCCCGATCATGGTGCTGGTGATGATCGCGATGTTCATCATTGGCCAGTGGGTGCTGACCCGCACGGCGTTCGGCAACCAGCTGAAGGTGGTCGGTTCCAACTACGAGGCGGCGCGGCTCTCCGGCATCAACATCGTCAAGGTCATCATCATCGTTTTCCTGATCTCTTCGTTCTGCGCGTCGATCACGGGGCTGTTCCTGGCCTCGATTTCGAAGACCGGCGCCTACTACAACGGCGAGGGCTACGACTTCAAGGCGATGACGGCAGTCCTGCTGGGGGGCATGACGCTGGCGGGCGGCAAGGGCGACCTGATCGGCACCTTCGGCGGCGTTCTGACGATGGGCCTGCTCTCCAACATCATGAACCTGGTGGGTGTGTCCACGTTTGAGCAGTTCCTGGTGCTGGGCGTGATGTTCCTGGTGATCGTCTGGATCAACACCACTTCCGACAGAAAGCTGGGGCGAAGCTGATGGCCGGATTCAAGCGGAAATCCATACCCAAGCGGATCGACGAGAACCGCGCGTACCTGCTGGTGACGCTGATGTTTGTGCTGGGCATCTTCGCGCCCAACTTCTTCACGCTATACAACATGAAGTCGATCCTGGATTCGACGATCCTGTACTCGTTGATCGGCATCGGCTTCACCATCTGCATGATCTCCGGGCACATGGACCTGTCGGTTGGCTACATGGCGAACCTCGGCGCGGTGTTGGTGATGGGCATCCACACGCTGCAAAAGCAGCCCTGGGCGGTGAGCGTTCCGGTGGCGCTGGTAGCGGGCATCCTGTTTGGCACGCTCAACGGCATCCTGATCTCCAAGGGCAAGATCCACTCGTTCATCGTGACGCTGGGCATGCAGTTTGTGCTCAAGGGAATCATGTACATCTACTGCAACGGCGCGGAGATCGGCGACAAGGGCGACTACGCCTTCGCGGACTTCTTGAATAGGTTCCTGAAGCCCTTCCCGCTGACGCCCAAGGTCATCGTGGCGCTGACGGTGGTCATCGCGCTGGCGGTGATCCTGAAGAACACCCGCTTCGGCCGCAACGTGTACATCGTGGGCGGAAACCTTGAGACCGCCTGGCTGGGCGGCGTCAACTCCACCGGCACCACGGTCACGGTGTTCGCCATCTCCGGCTTCGTGTCGGCGCTGGGCGGCGTGCTGTTCGCCATCGCGCAGTCTTCGGCGGCGCCCAACATGGGCGAGAAGGGCATTGCGCCCCTGATGGTGGCGCTGGCCGCGACGATCATCGGCGGCACCTCCACCGACGGCGGCCGGGGCAGCGTGTGGAAGACCTTCATCGCGGTGCTGGGCCTGATGGCCATGTTCAACGTGCTGACCGCGCTGGTCGGCAAGTACGAAATCCAGATTCTGTCAAACGGCGTGGTGCTGGCGGCGGTGGTCCTGTACGAGACCATCACCAACTACTTCGCCAAGCGCAAAATCGGCATCCGCGCGCAGTTGGTCGTGGAGCGCGAGCGCATGCTGGCGGGCGCGAAAGAGTAGGGTTTGCCCCGCGAGGGTGAATATAAACGATGGAGGGAAACGCTCATGAAGAAGGTCCTGTTACTTGCCCTGGCACTCCTGATGGCGATCGCCCCGGTCTCTATGGCCGCGGTCGACCTGCCCGACCCCACCAGCGTGCTTTCGACCGATGGTCAGGTGCTCATGCCCGCGCTGACGGTCAAGGAGTTCCCCGAGCGTCCCGCGGATCCGTCCACGCTGGCTGAAGACGACGCCGGCCGTTACTACGACATGGAGTACGCCGGATGGGATGCCAACGACAAGGTCAACATCCCCGCTTCGCCCGCCAACGGCCCCACGGGCAAGAAGGTCATCCTGATCGTGCACGGCGATCACCCCTGGACCACTGCCTACATCAACGGCGCCAAGAAGGCCTGCGAGTTCTTCGGCATGACCCTTGAAGCCTGGAGCCCGAACTGGGACGTCAACGTGCAGAACCAGCTGATCGACCAGGCCATCAACGCACGTCCCGACGCCATCGGCCTGATCCCGCTCAACGCCGAGTCCGCCGTGCAGCAGTTCCGCAAGATCAACGAAGCCGGCATCCCGGTGTTCGGCACCAACACGCTGCCTACCTCCGACGCCATGAAGTACATGATCTCCTGGACCGGTCCGGACGACTGGGGCCAGATGCGCCTGCTGGCCGGCAAGTTGGCCGCGGCCATGAACAACAAGGGCGGCATCTGCTACATCACCCACAACGCGGGCACCTCGCCCTACTTCGCCCGTACCTACGGCCCGATCACCGAGTTCAAGAAGATCGCGCCCGACATCAAGACCCTGGACATCCAGACTCCGGGCTTTGACGCCGTGCAGTGCAAGCAGGTTGTCGCGGACTGGATCACCCGCTTCGGCACCGACCTCAACGCCATCTTCCTGGCGGACGACTCCGCCCAGGCCATCGGCACCATCGACGCCATCAAGGAAGCGGGCCGCAAGGACATCCTCGTCGTAGCCGCCGGCAACTCCAAGCAGGGCATGGACCTCGTGAAGAGCGGCGACCTGCTCGCCATCAACTACCAGACCGCCGAGGGCGACGGCGCCGCCGTGTGCTACTCGATGGCCAAGTGGTTCGCCGGCCAGGAAGTGCCCGCCATCGGCTACCTGGCGCAGGACATCATC